>JBGTFI010000260.1:0-2265 GCA_041747335.1 Phycisphaeraceae bacterium
GCGCAGCAGCGGCGCGGGGAGGAGGAAGGTCACGGGTTCGGGCGATGCGGCGGTGTTCTCCGCGCCGCCGAAGTGAAGCACCGCGCGGGTGGCGTCGATCATCGAAGCCGGGTGTACGCCTTGGGGCGCGAACGCATCGGAGACTTTGCCCACCGAATCGCGGACGATGGCGATCCAGTCGTCGAAGCCGTCGCCGTTGATGTCGCCAAGCGGGATGGCCGCGGCCTGGTCGCTCAGGCCGGTGGATTCGAGGTCGAACGCGGCCTGTTCACCCGAAACGGCAATGATCCGCCCGAGCGGATCGTTCGCGGCGATGGAATAGCGCGTGACCTGGGTGACGTCTTCGTGGGGCACGTGCATCAGGTAATGCGTCGGGATGCCGGCGAACTGCTCGACGGGCGCCCAGGCGGTGACGGCCGGGTCGGGATCGATGTCCTTCGCGGCGAAGAGTTGGAAGGGCAGGGGCTGGCCGGTGTCGTCGTCCATCACCGCGATCATCTGCTTGAGGAGCGCCGCGGCATCGGTCTGGCCGTACTTAAGCACGGATTGGGGGGTCTCGATGAGGTACCAGTCGCCGCGGTCGCCGGCGTGGAGCGTGAGGTTCTGGATGATTCGGCCGGAGAAGAGGTCCGGCAGCGGCGCGGCGAAGTCGAAGGTGTCGTTCGAGCCGGTCTGGCCGTTGCGTCTGGTCTGCTCGAGGGCATCCGGGCCGTCGCCGGAGTGGCCGTAGAGAAGGTCATCGCCCGCGCCGCCGTCGAGGAGGTCGTTCCCGCCGCCGCCCATGATGACATCGTTGCCCGCGCCGCCGAAGATGACGTCATCGAGCGGCGTGCCGAAGAGGCGATCGGCTCCGTCGCCGCCGTGAATCTCCAGCGCGCTGATCAACCCGCGCTGCTCGAGGTCGCCCAGGTCGATGCCCCAGCTTTCCTCGACGCCGGGGAACATGAAGCCCGGCTCGGCGTGGACTTCGTCATCGCCGGCCCGCGTGTTGATGACCGTCTTGTGAACGTTCGTGACCTGATAGAACTGGAAGAGGCGATTGAGCGCGGCGGCCTGGCCTTGCGCCCGCTGGCCGGGGGCGAAGCCCAGGTCGGCGAAGTTGGCATCGTTCGCGTCGAAGAGGACTTCAATCGAGGCATCCTCGCCGCGCGCGAGGGTCGTGAACGTCAGCCGGTTGCCTTGCGCGCCGGCGACGACGCGCGCGCCGGCGCCGGCGGCGTTGATGGCGCTGTTGAGATCGCTCACGAGGTCGGCGATGGTGAGGTTGTCATCGGTGTGCGCGCGGGGAAGGTCGATCACGACCGGCCGCGAGAGGTCGCCGCCGAGGATGAGCGTGAGCATTACAGCGCGCTGCGGGGCCGCTGCGGGGAGATCGCGCTGGGCGATGAGCGTGGCCGGTTCGCCATCGGTTTCGGGGATGAAGCGCTGGTTCGCGGTGTCCCACTGAAGGGCCGCCAGCTCGTAGCGGTGCAGGAGGGTGTTGTAGCGGAGGGAGACGAAGTCCGGCACGGGGCGGCCTTGCGTGTCAAGATCGCCGCCGAGGAAGAGCACCTGATTTTCGCCCGCACCACCATCGAAGCGGTCGCTGAGCGTGGGGATGAAGGTCTGGTCGCTGTCGCCCAGGCGCGGCAGTTCATCGGGGATGATCTGGAAGATGTCATCGCCGTCCCCGCCGAAGAGCAGGTCGCTCGCCTGGCGATCAAGCCCGCCGGTGAGCACGTCGTTGCCCGGCCCGCCGAAGATCCAATCTTCGCCCGGCCCGCCGGAAAGCACATCGTTGCCCTCGCCGCCAAGGATGACATCGCGGCGGACGTGGTCGCTGCGCTGGCCGAGGTTGACCACAACCGGCTCGCCCGCGGCGAGATCGACGGCGAGGTCGTAGATGGTCGGGACGCGGTTGGGCGTGGCGATTTCGACGAGGTATCGAACGCCGGCGCGCAGCCCGGCGAGGCTGATGACGCCTTCGGGGGAGGCGGTCGCTTCGCGAACGAGCGTCTGGCCGTCGAAGAGGCGCAGGGTCAGCGCATCGTTCAGACCTTGCGAGGTGAGGCGCAGCGCGGCGAAGGCGGTGGGGTCGTCGGCGGTGTTCACCAGACCGTCGCCGTTGCGATCGCCGAGGGTGAGGTGGAAGTAATCGACATCCTCGGGGCTGTCCATCGTCAGGCCGGTGTAGCGCACACCGTGGGTGAGGGCTTCGCCGCCGGTCGCTTCGGAGGAGGGCGCAAAGCCGAGCTGGGTGACGGCGGCGTCGTCGCCGCGGGCGCG
>JBGTFI010000261.1:0-4007 GCA_041747335.1 Phycisphaeraceae bacterium
CACCCGCGCCACCTGACGCACCGTGATCGGCGTGTTCTCCACCGTCTTGAGCACCGCCTTCTCGATGTCCTCGATCGACCGGATGAACCCCAGCCCTCGGATCAGGTACTCGACCTTGTTCACCTCGATCGTGCGCGCCCCCACGTCCACGTTGCTCTGACGCACGGCGCTGAACACCTCACGCAGCGTCACTCCGTACGCGCGCATCGCGTCCGGATCGACATCCACCTGGTACTCCCGCACGTGCCCGCCGATCGAGGCCACCTCCGCCACGCCCCCGGAAGCCGCCAGCGCATAACGCACGTACCAATCCTGAACGGCGCGCAGCTCATCAAGATCCCACCCGCCGATCGGACGGCCCCGAGCATCCCGGCCTTCGAGCGTGTACCAGTAGACCTGCCCCAGCCCCGTCGCGTCAGGCCCCAGCGCCGGCTGCACACCGTCGGGCAGCGTCCCGGCCGGCAGGCTCCCGAGCTTCTCCAGAATCCGGCTGCGCGACCAGTAGAACTCCACATCCTCCTCGAAGATCACGAAGATCGTCGAAAACCCGAAAAAAGACTGGCTGCGGATGTCCTTCACCCCCGCGATCCCCAGCAGGTTCACCGTCAGCGGATAGGTGACCTGGTCCTCGACGTTCTGAGGCGAGCGCCCGGGCCACTCCGTGAACACGATCTGCTGGTTTTCCCCGATGTCCGGAATGGCATCCACAGCCACGGGATCCCGCGGCATCCACTCGATGTCCCAGTCGAACGGAGCGACCCGCACCCCCCACCCGATGAAGAACAACAGCAGCAGCGCCACCACCAGCTTCTGCTCCATGCAGAAGCGGATCAGCCCGCTGACCATCCCGCGCGGTTCGTCGTTCATGGCGAACCCTCCGCGGCGATCACCGTGCCCTTCACCTCACCGCACCGCAGCATCTCCGCGCCGAAGTACGGATTCGCGATCGCCTTGTCGCTGGAGAGCCAGTCCGCGCCGCGATCATCGAACGCCATCGGACAGTGAAGGTGATGCACCGGCCCCAGCGATCGCCCGGGGAAGCGCGCGATCGTCTCAAGCATCGCCGCGCTCAGGCTCCCGAATGAAACACGCATCGCGTCAAGCTCTTCCGCCCCCGCGACACCCTCGGCCCCGTCATGCAGGCGAATCGCCAGCTCGTTCCAATCGCCCCGCGCGGCCCCATCGAGCGAAGCCGCATCGGCCGCGTGAAGCTTCCGCGCCAGCGCCGCGCCACCCCCCTTCGCTCCGGCTGGATCATCCCCGGCCAGCGCCCGCGACATCGCCAGGTAGTCCTGGAACATCCCCGCGAGCTGATCTGCGAACGCTTCCGGCGGCGCGGGATGCACTTCTCGCCTGCTCGCCGCGGCGCCGTGCTGATGCCCTGGAGCGCCGCCCCCTTCCGGACTCATCATGCTCGGCCGGGCCTGGATCTGAAGCTCCGCATCGAGCATGAACGCCCCGCGCGTCACAACCAGCTCCCCCTCCTCCAGACCCGATTCAACCAGGTAATAATCCCCCGCCCGCGGGCCAAGCACGATCTCCCTGCCCTCGTACGTCGCGCCATCCTCCCCCTGCTTCTTCACATACACCACCGCCCGCACACCCGTCACCAGCGCCGCCGAGGCCGGCACCACCAGCGGCGCTTCCTCCACCGCCTGCGCGCTCACATAACCCAGTTCCTCAGCCCGCACCAGCGCCATCCCGCAGATGTCGCAACTTCCAGCCGAATCCTTCACGATCTCCGGGTGCATCGGGCTGATCCACTTCCCCGCCAGGTCCGGCGACATCACCTTCCCCCCCCGCGCCACACGGGCATGAACCACGGCGCTGACGAACATCCCCGGCTTGAGCAGACCCTCGACATTCTCCACGTTCACCCGAAGGCGCACGATCCTTCTTGCGTCATCCAGCACCGGGTCGATGAACGCGATCCGTCCGTGAAACGTCCTGCCGGGGTGGGACTGCGCAGTGAACTCGACATCCTGCCCGTAATGAAGCCACGGCAGGTCGGCCTCGTACGCCTCGAGCATCACCCACACCTTCGAAAGGTCCGCGATCGTGTAGATGCGCGTGCCCGTCTCGACGTACATGCCCTCCTTGACCGGCTTGTCGATCACGATCCCCCCCACCGGCGCGTGCAGCGTGACGTGATCCGCCGGCTGTCCACGCTCCTCGATCGCCTCGATCTGCTCGCTCGCCAGCCCCAACAGACGCAGCTTCTCCCGCGCCGCGACCAGCAGCAGCTCGGCGTTCTGCCGCACCACCTGACCGGCGCTGTCCGGCAGCGACCGTGCGGTCCTGGCTGCCTCGATCAGTTCACGCTGCCCCACCAGCAGGTCCGGGCTGTAGATCTCCGCCAGGTGATCGCCGCTGCGCACCGTCGTGCCCGTGTAATCCACATAAAGCCGGTCCAGACGCCCGCCCACCCACGCCGTGATCTCCGCCAGACGCGTCTCGTCGTACGCAACCTTCCCCACTAGCCGCAACCGTGCATCGACGAACTGCCGACGCACCGGCGTGACCTGGATATTCATCAGCGCCGCCGCGTGATCGCTCACCCGCAGCTCCCTGGGCCCGAGCGCATCGCCCGCCCCGGCCGTGACCGGAATCAGCGCCATGTCACACAGCGGACACCGCCCCGGCCCCGGCTGACGAATCTGCGGGTGCATCGAACACGTCCAGAAGCTGGGCGCTTCCGCGCCCGCGACATCCTCCCGCGGTTCACGGGGCGGGGCGGACTTACCCCGCCCGCCCACCCACAGCCCAGAAACAAAGACCGCCAGAATCATCGCGATCAGCAGCGATCCCCGCGCGTGCTTCCATAGCCAGCCAACCACCGACCCGCCCGATCGTCTGGGAAAGTGATTCATCATGGCGATGCCTCCGTCGTGATTTCCCCTTCCTCACGCCCCACCGCCTCGCGAAGGTCCGCCAGCGCCCGCCGCCACTCCGCAAGGCTCCGCTCACGCATCAGCTCATAACCCAGCAGCTTCCGGCGGTTGTCGATCAGCGCCAGAAAGTCCGACTGACCGGCCGCGTATCCCGTCAGCGACACTTCCACCGTCTGCCTGGCCTGGGGCAGAATCTGCTCGTCAAACAGCACGATCAGCCGCTGCTGCGCCTCCACCCGCTCGAGCGCATCGCGCACCTCATATCCCAACCGGTTGCGCGTATCCTCCAACCGCGCCGTCGATTCGCCGATCCCACGCAGCGCCCCACGTTTCGCCGCCTCGCGCGGACCACGCCAGATCGGAAGGTTGATCCCGAACGTCACCCACCACTGATCGTCCCCGTTCGCCACCGCCGAAAGCCCCTCATCGTCCACCGCGCTGTACTGAACACCCACGTTCAGGTCCGGCCAGTCGTTCAGCTTCGCCAGGCGCAACCGCTCTCGATACTCCGCGATCCGCGCCTGCGCCGCCGCCACCTCCGGATGCTCCCGGCCAGCCTCTGCGAGCAGCTCCGCCAGATCGAAGCCCCCGCCATCCATCGCCACGTTGCCCGGCACGGGAAGCGCCGCATCCACAGGCCGATCCATCAGCCGGTTGAGCATCGCCGCCGCGCTGGCCCTGCCCTGCTCGTGCATCACGAGCTCACCTTCAAGCTCCGAGAGCTCCGTCCCGACCCGCAGAAAATCCTCCTGCGCCGCCCGCCCGGCGCGCAGGTTCGTCTCCACCGTGTCGCGTATCTTCCCCAACAGGTCGCGGTTTTGCCCTGTGATCTCGATCGCCCGGTGGTAGTAGTGATAGTTCCAGTACGCCCGCCGCGCCTCCGCCGCGACACGAAGCTCCACACGCGCCAGCTCCGCCTCCGCGGCCAAAACCTGCCTGGCCGCGATCTCCCCCCGCGCGCCAAGCTTGCCCGGAAAAGGAACCTGCTGGCTGACGCCCGTCATCAACCCCACCATCCCCGCGGCCGTCTCCGCCATCTCCCCCACCGGCGAAACCATGAACATCGGATCGTCCAGCGCCCGCGCCTGCGGAATCTCCTCGGCCATGCGCAAAGCC
>JBGTFI010000262.1:0-3983 GCA_041747335.1 Phycisphaeraceae bacterium
CGCACCCGCCCGGTCTCATCCACCAGCACCGCACGCGTCCGCGTCCCGCCGCCGTCGATCCCCAGCGCCAGATGCTCGCTCATCGCGAGCCCTCCGGCTCGATCCGCACGGTCCGCACCTCGAACGGCCGCAGGGTGATCGTTCCTTCAACAGGGCCAAGCCGATCCTCGAAGAGATTGCTCCCGTAAATTCCCGCCGCGCCGCCCCCCCACAGCAGGTCGGTCGTGATCGGCTTCTCCTGCGGATTGAACAGCCGCACAATCACCGCGTGATCGCCGTCGCTCGGTTTGAGCATCGTCACGATCGCATCCGGATTGGAGACCTTTACGAGGGATGGCGTCGAAGCACCCCCGTCTCGCGTCGCCACTGCGATCAGCGGCCGGCTGCGCTCCTGGGCGAAGCGGCTCGCGGCCGCCCCATCGTACCCGCCGTGAGGACGCAGGGCGTATTCGAACTTCGTCACGCCCGGCTGGTCGGCCTTGTAGTTCGTCTCCCAGTAATTGTTCATCACATAGGAATAGATCGTCTGCGACGGCTCAAGCTTCGTAAGCCAGCCCACCACGATCGGGTCCGCCAAGATACCTCCCAGTTCCATCATCGGGGCGTCGAGGGTGACCCACGTCACACCGTGGTCATCATTGGCGATATCCACCCAGCGATCCACCGTGAACCAGTTACGGCAGGCGCCGTCAAGCTGGTCCTTCTCCGCGCGCACCACCGACCACGGCCCATTCACCCGCACTTTTCCTTCGGGAACGTTGAACGGAAACGCGATATGCACGCCCTCTGGCTCGCGCACGGTCTTGCGGTCGAGCGTGTCGCGCAGGCGCAGATGGTCCAGCCCGCGGACCACCTCCAGCTCGCGCACGAGCGTTTCACACCCCGGCGCATCGGATTCGATCCGAAGCGTCGCTACCACCGGCCCGGCATTGATGACCGTCACCTTCACCGGCCCTTTGACGCGCTGAGGCGAATCCGGCGAACGCCCGGCCACGTACGCGTACTCGTTCATCGCGTACGGCGCCGAACCATCCACCAGGTTCACATCCCGCCCCACGGCGCAGAACTCGACGATGTGGCCGGTGTGCGGATCGATCATCGCCTCCACATGCTCATTCCGAACGCCCGTCGCATCCGCCTCAGCCCCCCAGCCCCCGCCCCCGCCCCCGGAATAGGTGGCGGGTTCACCGGCATGAAGCGTGTACCTCGCCGACGAAAACGCCGGCACATCCTTCGCCACGAATGCCAGCCCGCCGTCCGCCAGGCGCTGGCTGGGGACAGGTTTCCCGTTGGCATCGCGCACCACGTCCCCCGCCACCGCCTGCCCGGCGGGGATCACCACCAGATCACTTCGCGGCCAGGAGGTGGTGTTGAACACCTCCACCGCGTCGGCGATCGAAGGCACCTCGGCATCCCGTCCCATCGCGTCCGTAAGCAGTTCAGTGGAAAGCGATTCGGCCAGGAGCGCCCGCTGCCGCTTCCACATCCACTGCTCATCCACGAAGGGATTGTCCGGATCGCTGATCGAGTTCCACGCGCCCCAGGTGTGCTCATCGTAGAGAATCAGCTCCCGCCAGGCGTCTTGGAAGCGCGCCGCGGGATACGCGCCCGGCTTGCGCATCGCCCACAGGGCGCTTGCCTGCACCAGCCGGTCGGCGGCGCGGCGGTTGATGGCCGTCTCGCGCGCCGTGGACGCAGCGCCATCCTCCCAGTACGGCGTGAAATCCCCGCGCACCACCGGAAGCTCCGAACCGTGGCGCTCCTCGAACGCCTTGAACACCGCCGAGGGCGTGCTGATCGCAAGCCGCGGCGCGAGGTACCGCTCGTTCCACTGCCGCACGATTTCAGGAAGGTTCGGGTCCGGCGGGCCGTTGTCCGAACCGATGTTGTACCGCACCGGCACCACGTCGTACGGATACTCCTTCTCCGCAAGCTCCTCCAGGTAACCCAGCAGGCGCTTGTCCGTCAGCCGCGTTGCCCCGACCTCCCCGGTCAGCGCGGCCTGCAACCCCGTGTGGAACCACGAATATCCCTTGCCATGCACCCAGCACAGCACGCGCTCCTGCCCGCTGGGCGATTCCCAGTAAAACGGCCGATCCGCCCACACAAACGTGTGACCGATGCGGTGCCCGCTGTTGGGGCCCATCGAAAGATACTTGACGCCGCTCTGGGCCAGCGCCGGCACCAGGCCCCACGTCACACCCGGCACGTCCGAGAGCATGGCCGCGTCGATGGTCACCTCGTACTCCCGCGCGAACCTCCGGGCGAACCCCACCAGTTCCAGCAGCTCCTCGGGGTGGTACAGCCCTGTCAGCGCGTTGCCGTAGAGCGCGCTGAGCTCGACCGTTCCGCCGCGCACCGCCTCGATGAACCGCTCCTTCTGCCGTGAATCGGCCTGCCGGAGATAACCGTCCATCGCCCACGTCCCCTCCGGAAGCCAGATAAACCGCGCCGGATCGCCCGGCCGATCGTTCTTTCCCGCGATCTCCAGCGCACGCTCCAGATGCTCCCACTGAAGCCGCTCGACATCCTCCTGCGAGTGCGTGTACCCGATGTCCAGGTGCGTGTGGTGCATCAGCTCGATCACCCACGGCCGCACGGGACGAAGCTCCAGCCGCCGCGTGGCCACGACCTGCCCCCCCACCTCCACGGTGGCGCTCACCGACCCGGCCCGCTCCACCGCCGGAATCGGGATTTCCAGCGATTGTTCACGCGGGCTGAGCCGCACACGCTGCGCCGGCAAGTCACCGATCCGCACCACGGCCTCCACCGGATCGCCCACGTGACGATACCCGATCGCAACCAAGCCCCGCGCATTCCCATCTTCTCCGCGCACCAGCGCCTCAAGCGGCCGCATCCACTGAATCACCGTCCGGTCTGTCGGCGCTAGCGCCACCGCTTCCAGCGCCGTCCCCGCCGGGGCGACGAAGCGGATCGCGTCATAGACGATCCACGCCCCGCTGAGCGTGGTGATCGTCACGCGGTTGAGTCCCGTCTTCAGTGCGCCCGGTTCCATCACGCAGATGAACTGAAAAGGCGTCCCGCGGGCCGGATCGTCCGCGGCTTCGAGCGCCCTTCCGGGGGGCATGGTGAAGTCATACGACGCGTCGTTCACCGCCACCTGTATCCGCGGCGGCAGCCCGACGTGCGTCCCGACAAGGTCGAAGATCAGCTCGCTCACACCCTCCGGAACCTCCCGCAGCGCGAAAAGGATCGTGAACGTGTGCGACCGGCTGCCCGCCCAACTGTCCGACGGGCCGGGGTGGATGTAAGGCCAGTCTTCGCGCGGCGAAGACCTTCCCACCAGAAAGACTGGGTCGAGCTCAAAACGCTCCTCAAACCGCGGCCAACCCCCCGGCCCCAGAGCGAACTCACGGTCGTCGCCGTCCGCCAGGCCGATCTGCCAGAGCGTGGCCTGTTCCGATGCGAGCGAGGTGTGGGTCATGGCCAGGGCAGCGAACAAGACGGCAAGAACCGGGGCCAGAAGATGGAGCAGGTGAAGGGTCATGACGAAGCTCCGGCGAAGGTGAAGGTAAAACCGGGTCGCGCATTCATCAGAGTCTATTGTATTATATTTCGCCCCTTCCTCCAACCCCCTCCACACGCGTTATTCTACGAAGCGCCCACCCTCCCGGAGCTTGCCCCCCCATGCAGCCAAGGCCCCTGCGAACCACCGTCATCGGCAGCTACCCATTCCCCGGATGGCTCGAGTTCGCCTCACAACACCTCGACCGGTTCGGGTCGGCCGAGGTCACCGAAATGCAGGAAGACGCCGTCGCCGCCGCCCTGCGCGACCAGCTTGCCGCCGGGCTCGATGTCGTCACCGACGGCGAACAGTCGCGCCTGGACTTCAACCTCTCGTTCTACGGCTACATCGACGGCATCGACCTCGAAAGCAAACCCCCCCGCGTCTTCGGCCCGCCCGCCCACGACCAGCGCGGCCGCCACGCCATCAACGGCGAGCTTCGCGCCCCGCAAGGCCT
>JBGTFI010000263.1:0-8852 GCA_041747335.1 Phycisphaeraceae bacterium
CAGCACGGCCACGCCGATGGCGACCACGGGCAGGAGCAGGAACATCCATCCTCCGGCCGCGGAGGCGAAGCGTTCCTGCGCCGGATCGTTGATCTGCGGTCCCCAGGCGGTCCAGGCCTTGAGGTCGCCGCCGAAGAGCCAACGCTCGGCGACCGGACCCAGCCAGGCCGCCCCCGCCGTCCCGAGCGCGAGGGGCGCAATCATGGCGATCAGTCGTTTGCCCGCCAGGCGCGACGCCCAGGGGGTGGGCAGAAGCTGCCAGAGGTAGGCCGCGAGAAGGAACGCCGCCGGAAGTGTGATGAGGGACATCAGGACCGCGGCGATCACACGCTCCACGAAGGGAGCCAGCACCAGGGCCGCGAGGAACCCCAGCACGACGCTCGGGAGCGAGGCCATCAGCTCGATGCAGGGTTTGATGACCGTGCGCGCGCGGCGGTCGAGGAACTCGCTGGAAAACACGGCCGCCAGCAGCGCCAGCGGCGCCCCGAAGAGCATGGCGTAGAACGTGGCCTTGAGCGTTCCGAAGATGAGCGGCACCATCCCGAGCTTAGGCTCGAACCCGCCCAGGCCGGAGCTTTGCCAGGTGTGCATCGGGGCGGAATAGCCCTCGTACCAGACGCGTGTGAAGAGGCTTCTGAAGGTGACTTCGGGGTGCTTGGGATCGAGCGCGGCGAAAGTCATCGCCGCGTTGGAAGCGATCAGCGCGCCATCTTCCTTGGGCGCCCAGGCGATCTCGCGGATCGGTTGGCCGTCGGGGCCGGGCGTCAGCCCGAGCAGCCCCTCGTTGGTGACGTTGTAGAGGCGTACCACCCCGTCATCGAAGCCCGCCAGCAGAAGCCTGCTTCGCGTGGAAGGGGCGAGCGTCCGCGCGGTGCTGCCCTGGGTGTTCATGTCCTTGGCGATGACGAACTGGAGCCGGTCCTGCGGGCTGACGCGCGCATCGAGAAGTCCTGCCTGCCCCGCTTCACTCTCCGGTACGAGGAATCCGCCGTGCAGTCGCCCGGTGGTATCTCCCCAGACCAGGGTGTTTCGTCCTTGCACGAAGCTGACGGCGGTGATCGTCCCGCCGGGGGGGCAGAGCCTTCCTGTCTCGGCGACGAATGGCGATGCGCCTAGGGTACGGATGCGCGCGAGGTGGCCGTCTTCCCACACCACGTACACATCGCTACCCAATGCGGAGAGGCCGACGAAGATCGGCTGGGCATCGGAGAGGTTCTCGATCGGGAGCTTGACCGGCGTACTGAGCGAGGTGGTGGTCTCGCCGGTTAGGAAGTCCTCTTCCTGGGTCAGACGGGCGGAGTAGAGTGAAAGCTGTTCACCTTCCCCCGCGAGCGCGATGACGCCCAGCCCGTCCGATCGGCTACCAATGCCGATCTGCCGGACGGGCTGCACGGGGAGCTTGAGGTGGGGTCCGGGGGTGACGGCCAGTCGCTGCCTGCGGAACTGGCCCTGCCGGGTGAGTTGCACCAGCCCGTCGCCCAAGACCGCGACGGATTGCTCGTGGCCCTGGCGAAGTGACTGCCGCACTTCTTCGGGCACCTGTGCTTCGGCGGGGAAGTCGGTCTTGAAGGCGATCTCGATGAGATGCATGCTGCCGTCGTCGAGCGCGACGGCCGCGGCGCCGAGGCCTTCATCGTAGTCCATCGCTTCGATGTGCCTGTCTTGAAAGAGCTTGCGGGATTCGAGGGCGCCTCCGTCATCAAGGCGAAAGATCGTCAGGTTCCCGTCTTCGGTCAATCGCCAGCCCATGAGGGCGTACTCATCGACGGCCACGTGGAGTACGCGGGGGAGATCCCCGGCCTGGAGGGAGCGCGGTTCATGGAACCGGGCGGATTGGAACAGGGGGATGACCTGCGCGGCGAGGAAGACGAACACCCCGATGACGGCGACGATGGTCCCGATCCCACCGAAGGAGATCATCGCGCGTGCGGCGAGATCTTCGACGCGCACCCGCCAGCGCGTGGTGCGCCGGCGGGATGAGCGAACCTGATCGCCGGATGAAGACATCACAGAGTCCTGGACCGTTTGGAAAAGCGGGCGACAGCCTTGCGACTGTCACCCGTTGAGCATACTTGAAGTTCCAGACGGTCGGGCGGTCAGTCGAGCTGGACCCCGACGGCCTCGAGGTTGCGCCTGGCAATGGGGTGGGAGACGGGCAGGTATCCGTCCTTGATGACGACTTCCTGTCCTTCGCGGCTGTAGATGAGCTTGAGGAACTCGGCACGAAGGGGATCGAGCTTCGTTCCGGGCTGGTAGTTCATGTAGACGTAAAGGAAGCGCGCCAGGGGGTACTTGGAGACGTACTCGCCGGTGGCGGGGATCATGCCCTCGCTCGAGTCCTTCGCCAAGGGTACGGCCGCGACGTCGGCGGTCATGTACCCCAGCCCGCTGTAGCCGATGGCGAAGCGGTCGGTGGCGACGCCCTGGACGACGGAGGACGATCCGGGCTGCTCGTTGACGCTGTCCTTGAAGTCGCCGCCGAAAAGAGCGACATCCTTGAAGTATCCGTAGGTTCCCGATGCGGAGTTTCGGCCGTAGAGGGTGATCGGCCTGTTGGCCCAGTCTCCGGTCAGGCCGAGTTCGCCCCAGGTGCGGATGTCGGTGGGATGTCCGCCCTTACGGGTCTTGGAGAAGATGGCATCGACCTGTTGCATGGTCAGGCCGGTCTTGGCGATGGGGTTGTCCTTGTGGACGTAGACGGCGAGCATGTCGATGCCGGTGCGCATGAGGGTGGGTTTGTACCCGAACTTCTGCTCGAAAGCGTCGATCTCAGTGGACTTCATCTCGCGACTCATCGGTCCGAAGGTCGAGGTTCCGGCGATGAGGGCCGCGGGCGCGGTGGAGGAGCCTTTGCCCTCGACCTCGATGGTGACGTTGGGGTACATCTGGCGGAACTTCTCGCCCCAGAGGGTCATGAGGTTGTTCATGGTGTCGGAACCGACGCTCTTGATGGTTCCCGAGACGCCTTGGGCGGGTGTGTAGGCGGGGAGGCGTGGGTCGACTTGGGTCTGGGCGAGGAGTGTGACCGGTGCGCAGAGTGCCAGCATCAGAGCGGTCGCGGAGGCAATTGTTCTTAACATGCTTTAGTTCCTTCTCTTATAGCTCGGTAGGTGCGGTGACGGCCGCGTCTCCAAGCCATCGCTTCTTAAGGATAGGCCGCATAGGTTAGATTCTTGTTAGACTGCGGGACTTACCAAGAAGGGGCTCAGGTTAGCAGCCGGTGAAGGCGCGTTGCGGCGGGTGGGGGCGGGTGCCTATAATGACGTTCCAAGTACCACGAGCCATCCACCCACGATCAGTCGGGAAACCCACGCCCATCGACCGATAAGACACCTTGGACCAGGACCGTTTCCCCGGACGCGACCAACGCGTCGGGCGAACGGCGGGGCGCCGGCCGCTTGACTCTCATGCCGCCCATCACCCCCGACAACCCGCCCTCCTCCCCGCCGTCCCAGGGCCGCAGGCCCTTCCCCCCCGACGGACCGCCCCTACCATGAAGATCGACCCACGGTTCATCAAGAACGCTGGGATGGAAATCTACACCGGCACGGAGCTGCTGGTGAAGGGCGCTCTCGAGACGGAGGGGGGCGTCCACCTGCTGACGGGGTATCCCGGTTCTCCGATCGCGGGCTTTTTCGACGCGCTCGAGTCGATCGGACCGCTGCTGGCGGACAAGGGGATCGTGGCGAACATCGCCAACAACGAGGCGTTGTCGGTGGCGATGGTGAACGGGGCGCAGATGGCCGGTTGCCGGGCGATCACGGCGTTCAAGTCGGTGGGGGCGCACGTGGCGTCGGACGCCCTGGCGCTGGGGGTGCTGTCGGGGACGCTGGGCAAGGCCGGAGCGGTGATCGTGATCGGGGACGACCCGTGGAGCGATTCGACGCAGGTTCCAGCCGACTCGCGCTATCTCGCGCAGCATCTTCGGTTGCCGCTGGTGGAACCCTCGTGCGCCCAGGAGGTGAAGGACTGGATCGACCTGTCGTTCAAGCTCGGGGCCGCGGGACAGAGCTACGTCGGTTACCTGATGACCGTGGCCATGGCGGACGGCGGGGGTTCGGTGCAGTGCCGGGCGAATCAGTATCCGATTCTCAATGAGAATCAGAAGCTCACGCTGAGCTACGAAAAGGATATTGAGCCGCACCTCAATCAGCGCGTGCTCCTGCCGCCGCGCACCTGGCAGCGGGAGATGCTCTTCGAGCAGCGCTTCGCGGCGATGAAGGCCGAGGCTCGCAAGCTGGGGATCAACCGGATCGTCTACGGCCCGCAGAAGGACGAAGTGGTCCCGCTGGCGTTCATCGCGTCGGGAACTGCGTACGGATATCTCACGCACGCGCTGGGCGAGCTTGGTGTGCTGGGCAAGCTGCCGATTCTGAAGTTGGGGATGAGCTATCCGGTGGACGAGCAGATCGTGATCGACCTGGCGCGTCGGTGCGAGCGCCTGGTGGTGATCGAGGAGCGTCGGGGGTTTGTGGAGTCGCAGGTAATCGAGGCGCTCAATCCCCTGCGCCAGAGCGGGGCGCTGACGTGCGAGGTCTACGGTAAGCGATTCCCCGACGGTCTTGCGGCGCTGCCCTCGACGCGGGGTCTCAACCCCTCGATTCTGATCGAGCGCCTGGCGCCCCTGATCCGCAAGCACGCGGGACTGGCGCTGGAGCTGACCAACGGGCGGTTCACGCGGGAGCTTGAGCGCATCGAGCGCACGGGTCAGTACGAGGTGAACCTTCCGGCGCGGACGCCGACGTTCTGCCCCGGGTGTCCGCACCGCGACTCATCGAGCGTGCTGCTGGAGCTGCGCAAGGATTTTCTGGATCCCGAGTACATGCTCGCGCACCACAAACGCAAGCCCGTGGACCTGGTCTGCCACGGGGACACGGGCTGCTACACGATGCTGATGTTCGAGCCCACCAAGCCGCTGATGCACAACTACAGCGGGATGGGGCTGGGCGGGGGGACGGGCGCGGGAATCGACCCGTTCATCGAGAACAAGCAGCTTGTGTTCATGGGGGACGGGACGTTCTTTCATTCCGGGCAGTCCGCGATCAGCCAGTCGATCTACATGGGACAGGACATCGCGTACATCATCCTGGACAACAAGACCACCGCGATGACGGGGCACCAGGTGAATCCGGGCGATGAGGTGGACCTGCGCGGCAACCCGGCGTTCGCCCAGGACATCGAACGCATCGTCAAGGGGATGATCCCGGACAAGATCAAGAAGGATGTTCGGATCGTGCGCATCGATCCGGCGGACCGCAGCCGTTACCGCAAACTGATGGAGCAGACGCTGCTGGCCGACGGGATCAAGATCATCATCGCGGACAAGGAGTGCGGGATCACGTTCCACCGCCGGGCACGCTCCGAGGAGCGCGCGCGGATCAGGGAGCACGGCTACCTGCCGGTCAAGAAGCACATGAACATCGCCACCGAGGTGTGCGAGATGTGCCTGGAGTGTACGAAACAGACCGGGTGCCCGGGGCTGACGATCACGGACACGGACTACGGGCAGAAGATTCAGACCGATTTCAGTTGGTGCGTTGACGACGGCGCCTGTCAGCGGATTCACGCGTGCCCGTCGTTCGAGGAAGTCACGATCATCCGCAGGCAGCCCAAGCGCTACGGCGATGAGTACGTGGACCTTTCCGACCTGCCGGATCCGCCCAAGCCGCTTCACGCGGAGCAGGACACCTGGCGGTGCTACCTCGCGGGCGTGGGGGGCATGGGCATCGGCCTGTGTACCGCGATCCTGACCCGCGCGGGGCACGAGATGGGCTATCACGTCCAGTTCCTCGATAAGAAGGGGCTGGCGGTGCGCAACGGGGGTGTATTTTCGCAGGTGGTCTACTCGCGCACACCGCCCAGGGCCGAGACGACGAACGGACACGCGCCGCCGGCGTGTCCGGCCTCCACCCCGCAGATTCCTTACGGCAAGGCGGACCTCCTGCTGGGCGTGGACCTGCTGGAGGCGACGCGGGCGATCGATCCGCGCCAGCCGTACCGCGTGGCGTCGCCTGAGCACACCTGCGCGGTGGTCAACACCGCCAAGACTCCCACGATCATGGCGCTGATGGGCGTGGATGATTTCGATGTCGATGAGCTTACGACGACGTTGAGGAGATACACCCGGCCGGATCATTTCGAGGCCTTCAACGTCGGCGACCTTTGCGAGCGCGTCCTCGACAGCAAGCTCTACGCCAACATCATGATGCTCGGCATGGCGTACCAGAAGGGCTTCTTGCCGCTGAAGCTCGAGGCGATCGAGAGCGCCCTGCGCGCCACCATCCGCCACGAGACCGAGCGCAACCTGCGGGCGTTCAACATCGGCAGGAAGATCGTGGTTCGGCCGGACCTGTTCGTCGTCGAACCGACGCACCAGGTCGAGTCGGCGCGCAAGGCGTTCCGCCGGAAGGTCAACACGCTCAAGGCGTGGTACGGGGGGCGGCGCGGGCGGCGGATCTCGAAACAGTACCGGGTGTTGATGAAGCAGACGTTCCGCGCGACGCGCGGGCTGCGGGTGGACGATCAGCTTGTGCGGGATGTCATCATCCGCGCATACGATTGCCTGATCTGGGGCGGGATGGATTACGCGCGCCAGTACTGCGAGCGCCTCGTGCAGGTGTTTGAGAAGGACGATCCGGCGCACGGGTACCAGATCACCCGCGCGGTGGTGTGGAACCTGGCGAAGGTGATGCTCATCAAGGATGAGCCTTATGTGGCCGCGCTGGTGACCAATCCGGAGAAGTACAAGCGCGACCGGCGGCGTTTCAACGTCAACCCCGCCAACGGCGACCGCATCATCTACCGCCATTACAACGTGCCGGAGATCGACCTGTTCGGCCGAACGATCCGCCTGCCCGCGATCACCACCCGCGACTGGCAGCACCGCCTGCTGGCGAAGATGCGCTTCCTGCGGCACTTCATCTTCAAGCACAAGCGTGAGACGGCGTTCCGCGACTGGTACGATCAACTCGTGGCCGGGCTGGCGTGGGATGGGCCCAAGGATTATCAGCGCTGGCTGGCGATTCTCAATACGCCGAGGAACGTGACCGGCTACCGCGAGGTGCGCTACCCGAAGATGGATGCCGCCCGCAAGCAGGCGGAAAAGTACATCGGCACCGATCCGGAAATGTTCGAGCTGCCCGCGGCGCGCGTCGAACCGGAATCGGCGGTGTCCTTGCCAGTGATTCACGTGATGCCGGTGCGGCCGGTTGGGCAGGGTGTGGGGGGTAGGGTGTAGGGAATGGCGACGATCTGCGACACCCCGACCCCCCGACACGCGACAACTCCTATCGTCTTCGATCAATGTCCGGGCGCTGGTCCGGGGGGAGCATGTCGAGGGTTTCCCGGATCGCGTCGGCGGGCATCACGTCGCGATCGACGCCCGGCTCCATGATGACGACCAGCCGCTTGCTCGCCCCCGGCAGGCGAAGCTGCCCCAAGGTGGGGCTGAAGCCTCGGGCACGGGCGTAGATGCCCAGTTCGTACTCGAGGAATCCGGCGCCGGTCTCATCGACGGGCATTCGGAATCGGCCCTGATCGTCGGCGGTCACGCTTCCCAGGCGGATCGGACGCAGCGTGTCGGGATCCAGAGTGAGCTGCACGTTCGCACCGGGGATGCCGGTCTGTTCGAGTCGGGCGTCGGACTGCCCGACCACGCGAACGCCCGCGGGTTCCCCGCGCGCCGGGACGACGATGCCGACGATTTCATAGGGTTTGCAGCCGGCAAGGGCGAGGGCGGTGAGCAGGATGAGTTGCGCGCGTAAACGTGCGGAGGGGCGGGGGTGAATGTGCCACCGTGATGCGGAATGACAGGAACGCAAGAGAAGATTTCCTTCGGATGACCGGTGGGGCGGGCGTCTCGCCCGCCTTCGCCGCGAAGCGGCGAGTTGTATTGAACCCTCTATCAGGCCTTCGGCCTGAGGCGGGCGGGACGCCCGCCCCACTTTCGATCCAGAAGAGCTACCCCTGAAGTTTGAGGTCTTCGGCTTTGGGCAGGTCTTTGAGGTTCGCCAGGCCGAAGGTTTCGAGGAAGGTCTTGGTGGTTCCGTAGAGCATCGGTCTTCCGATTTCCTCAGCCCGGCCGACGATCTTGACCAGGCGTCGCTCCATGAGGCTTCGGATCACCTCCCCGCTGGCGACTCCGCGGATCGCTTCAACATCGACGCGCAGGACGGGTTGTTTGTACGCGATGATGGCGAGGGTTTCCATGGCCGCGGGGCTCAGGCGCGTCTGGTCGCGGGTTCGGCTGAGCCTGGCGAGCACATCGGCGAAGTCGGGGAGTGTGAGGATCTGGTAACCGCCGGCGAGTTTTTCGATGCGGAAGCTGCGGCCGGAGGATTCGTAAGCGGCGTTGAGGGCGTCGACGGCGGCGTGAACGTCCTTCGCGCTCAGATCGCCGAGCATCTCCGCGAGTTTCGGCCCCGGCATCGGGCGGTCGCTGGTCATCAGCGCTGCTTCTACGCTCAGGATGGCGCGGGGGCTGAGGGTGCGGGAGGGTTCGGCGGCCGGGGAATCGCCGTGTTGCTCGATATCGGACATGCTGGCGGAGTCTGTCGCACTCATGGGGTGGATTGTACCGCAAAGTCCAAGGTCTAAAGTCCAAAGTCCCGGTCGTTTCGGGCTTGGGGTGCGGGCGGGGAATTGGTATGCTCGTGGGCGCGTGAGGTCCGGGCCTTGCGTTCAGGGGCGATCGAGCCTGCTGTCCCAGCGAGTGATCGCGCTTCCCGCCGGGCGTTCGCCCGGCCGGACCGGCCTGTCCATGCCTGCACGCGAGCGTGAGAAAGTCTCCCGGATGCAGCGCCTTGCCGCGGGCGCGGGGCGCTGGGTGCGTCATGCGCGGGTGCGAGCGGTTC
>JBGTFI010000264.1:0-3207 GCA_041747335.1 Phycisphaeraceae bacterium
CTCCCGGCCCCCAGCGCCGGCAGGAGCAGACTCATCAGAACCGCGACGATGCTCACCACCACCAGCAGCTCCACGAGCGTGAGGCCGGGCCGGGACTTACGGGCAAGCAGAGCCTTGCCCTTGGCACCCTTCGTGAGCATCAATCTCATCGCCTCCTCCCTCCGCCCCGCTTCGACAGCGCCATCACGCCCAGCGCCAGCAGCGCCAGACTGCCCGGCTCCGGCGCGGCCGATCCTCCGCCCGCCAGCGCCGCCTCAAACCCCGCCACGTCAAAGGCGTCGAGCAGCCCGTCCCCCGTGAAGTCGCCGATCACCTCCGCCGCAACGCCCGGATACGTCGACACGAACGCCTCTCGGTCCGCCAGCGCCAGCTCGAATACGCTGACATCAAACGCATCTAGGACGCCGTCGCCGTTCATGTCGCCGCGCGGCGGCGTCAGCGCCTCGATGTAATCCACCTCCGGCGACAGCGCGCTGCCCCACGGAAGCGGGCTGTCGCTCACCGCCCGAAGACGGATGTAGGCGATGTCGGAAAGGTGGACGGGGTCGCCGTCGGGGTCGATCGCCCAGTCCAGGTCGATCAGGTCGCCGCCGAAAGTCACGTCGAAGTAGCCGCTGAGCGCCTCGCGATCCTCGAACGGCGGGCCGTACGTCAGCTCGAAGGTGTTCATATCGGTTTCGACGTCGATCTCAACCGGCCCCAGACGCGGATCCGTGATCGCACTAAAGTTGCTCGGGCGGATCAGGAAGAACGTCTCATCCATCCACCCTTCGGGCGACGCGCCCCCGACGCCGCCGCTCGTGGTCTCCCGCGCCACCTCAATGAACCCCGGCTCATAGAACACGAACGAATCCGGCGAATTGCCCACGATACGCAAATCCGCCCCCGCGAGATTGAGCACCGGTTGCGAGAATCCCACGATCAGCCCCGGCGCGGGGTCGTTCCCGCTCGCCGGGCTGTGGGAACCCAGTGAAACGAACGTCGTCATCGTTCCCGCCGAAAGGGCCACTTCCTCCTCCGGACCGCCCAGCGCCGCCAGCGGGTTGTCATACAGCTCGGGTGATTCCAGAGGCGGGCTGTGAAACACCGCGTCCACCCCCGCCCCCGGAGAGTAGGCTCCCAGCACATCCGCGTACCGCGCCCCAACGACAGGCGAACCGAGCGCCACCGACACCACACCGCAGAAAGCACCGACACCAGAACCAACACGAACACCAGCCATGCGAACCTCCTTGCCCTGAATCGCGCAGGGCGAACAGCCCCCATCGAGGAATAACCCTCGCGTGGGGCCGACAGAATCGGAGGCTTGCTCAGGCAATCGCCCGGGGGCATGGGGCGCGTGCAATGGATTGAGCCGGCCTGGTCCCACAACGCGAGGACACCAGCAACCTCGACAGGCAGGTCTTCCGGCTCGGGGCTTGCATCCCGGTCGGCCTTCCCATCAAACCCCTTGCGGGCCTGACAGTGGCATCTCGACCGGACGCTGGTCCGCCGACCGCGTGAATCCTTCGATCACGCTGATCGGCCTGGGACCGCCCCACACGGCGGCGCGTCCGCGGAGGATTCTCCCGCTCCGTCACGCAAGAGCGTGACGCAAGCGGAACTACCTCGCTTCCCTTTTCACTCCCGCGCCCCGCCGCAAGCGGCGAAGCGCGCGAGCACCTGTCGAATCACGCCCGTCACCCTAACACCCGCGACAAGCCGGGTCAACACCATGAGTTTCCCATCCCGCCACTGCGCATCTGTCATCGGGTGGCACTGGCGGTTGGCCCGCCAGTGCGTTCCTCATGGGACGTTCAACACGGACGGATCCACTCCCCCGCCAACCGCCAATTCCCGTATCATCGCCGCTCATTCCCATGCCGCCCGACTCGCCCCAGATCGATCCGCGGACCGATGATGAGCTTGTCGCCGCCGCCAACCAGGGCGACGCCGCGGCATTCGGCGCGCTCTACTCTCGATACCGCGATTGGGCGATTAATCTCGCCTTCCGATTCACCCGCGATCGCCACATCGCCATGGACATCACTCAGGAGTGCTTCATCTATCTCCTTCGAAAGTTCCCCGGCTTCGTCCTCACCGCCAACATCAAGACCCTCCTCTACACCGCCATCAAGCACCGCGCGATCGACCGCGCCCGCCAGCGCCAACGTCAGGGGCCTGGCGACGACGCACTCGCCGCCATGCCCGCCCCGACCCCCCCGAAGGGGGGCGATCAGGAGATCCTTGCCGCCGTCCTTTCCCGCGTCCCCGGCCACCAGCGGGAAGTACTAGTGCTTCGATTCGTCGAGGGCTTTCGCCTGGAGGAGATCGCGGTGGCTCTGGAAATCCCCGTCGGGACGGTTAAGTCCCGTCTGCACCTGGCGATAAAGGTGCTCCGGGAGGATCCGGACACCAGAAAGTTGCTCGAACCATGAACCCCCAAGCCCCCTTGGACCGTTTCACAGACAGGGAATGATGGCCATGTCAGACGATGCGAACCTGGAAAACCTCGGGGCCGAAAACGACCCGCCCTTTCCCCGCCTGACGGCGGAATTGGCCCGTCTTTATCGGACCTCCGACGCACCGCCCAGCCGCGAGAACCTCGCGGCCATGGACCAGGCGATCCTCCGCGCCGCCGGTGAACACCTTTCACCCCAGCCCCTTCTCATGGTTCGCCGATCGACTTTCCGCCTGCCCGCCCGTTCCTGGCGTTGGGCCGCCGCCGCCGCCGCGGTGGCGCTCCTGGCCGTGGTCTGGATGCCCGGACGACGATCCGCCCAGCCACCCGTACCGATGGCCTCGCTCCCCGGCGATGTGGACGCCAGCGGCAACATCGACATTCTTGACGCCTTCACCCTCGCCAGACACACCCGTGATCGCCAGCCGGTGAATCCCATTCACGACCTCAATGGCGATGGCCGGATCGATCAGCTCGACATCGACGCCATCGCCGCCAAGGCCGTGGCATTGGACCATCCGGTCGTCGCGGTGAGGAGGTGGCGCGGTGTTGAGCGAGACGCGGCCGTCGGGTGGGTTGCCGCAGTGGGGTGGGCGTCCCGCCCGCCGGTCCAGACAACCTCAACCCTGACGGACCAGACCTCCACCCCGCTTTCCAGCCGTCCATCCACGTCGATTGTCCTCACCCATGCCTCTCTGAAAGGAGCGCCGCGGTGAGCAGGCTCATCCCCGCCATCCTCATGCTCCTGGCGGCGGCCCTCTTCGGCG
>JBGTFI010000265.1:0-3911 GCA_041747335.1 Phycisphaeraceae bacterium
ACGACGAGTTCGAGTTCCCCGTGGAGGTGGTCCTCAAGGTCATCGGAGAGCTTGAGTTCATCCTCGGCGACATGAACGGCGATGGTGCGCTCGACGCCTTCGACGTGGCGCCGTTCGAGGCGCTGCTCGCCGGCGGCGGAGCCGCTTCCATCGGCGCCGCTGCATTCGATGAGGCCGAGCACACCCCACTGGAGGTGAAGAGCGAATCGTCCGGCAACCTGGAGGCGCTGCGTCGGTATCTGGCCGCGACGGACTTCGCGCCATGGCGATCGGCTGCGAAGGACAAAGGACGCATTCCGCACATCGCAGCATGGCGTCATATCGAACGGTTGCTGGAAGCGGGCGGCATCGGGGGCATCGCCGCGATGGACAGGGGCGCCAGGGAGTTCTTGAGCGAGGATCTGCTCCTCAGGGCCGGGTAAACCCATCCATCATCGAACACCCGAGACGGGCGTGCAGGCCGCCTTGAGTAGGTACAATGCGCTCGGCCGGGATCTCGCCGCATGACTTTCAAGCGGCGCCGCGCCGTCTCGGCGGCGCCTTCCTATGCGGGAAGTCTGCTCATGAAGACGCGAATCGCGCTGGATTATTCGGATCGCGTCAACTTCGCGCTTCAGCAGAACGGCGTGCCGCTCGTGGAGGCGGTGGCGGTGACGAACGCGTCCGACGCCGCGTTAGAAGAGGTCGGGCTGACGGTTTCCCTGGAGAACGGCGAATGTGAGCCGTGGACGGGTCGGATCGCACGCATCGACGCGGGCGCCGACTGCCGCATTAGACCGGAGGGGTTGGAACTGAGCGCCCGGCGCCTTGCCGCGCGGACTGAGGGCGAACGAACGACGATCGTCGTCGAGGTCCGGGCGGAAGGGATCGAGGAACGGGCCGTGTTTCCGGTGGATCTGCTTCCTTTCGACCACTGGCCGGGAATCGGGCACTTTCCCGAACTCACCGCCGCGTTCGTGACGCCCAACCACGCCCGCATCGCGGAACTGCTGGGCGCGGCGCGCCAGTCGCTTCGGACGCTCAGCGATCAGGATGCGCTCAACGGATACCAGTCGGGAAGCCGGCAGCGGGCGGCGTTGATCGCCGAGGCGTGCTTTCACGCGGCGGCGGCGCGCGGCATCGGGTACATCACCCCGCCAGCGACCTTCGAACGCGACGGACAGCGCATCCGCCTGGCCGACCGCATCTGCCGGGAGAATCTGGGCACGTGCCTGGATCTGTCGCTGCTGCTGGCGGGGTTGTGGGAGCAGTGCGGGCTGCACCCGGTCGTGCTCCTGCCCGCCGGGCACGCGATGGCGGCCGTGTGGGCCCATGACGCGCACCTGCCCGAAACGGCGATCGACGAACCGGCGCGCATCCGCAACCTGATCGAGCTTGGCGAGCTGGTCCCCGTCGAAGCGACGCACCTGACGCAGGTCGGTGCGACCTTCCGCGGCGCGGTCGACGCGGGCAAGCGGCGGATGGCTCAGACGCACGGCGACTTCTGCGCAGTGGATATCCACACGGCGAGAAAGCGGGGCGTTCGGCCGCTGCCGCTTCGGGATGATGGTGAAGTCACGCAGGTCAAACTGGAAGAGGTCCGGTCTTCGGAAGAAATTGCCGCGGCGCGGACCAGCCTGGACCCCGTAGCTCTTGCCGAGCGCGCCGAACGGAGGCAGGCCAGTGACGAATCCGCGGGCCACGCGCAAGCGCCGCACGATCGCATCGAACGCTGGCGCAACCGACTGCTGGACCTGTCGCTGCGCAATCGCCTGCTCAACTTCCGCGAGTCCGGCCGAACCCTCCGCCTGACCGTAGCGAACCTTCCGCGTCTGGAGGATGTGCTTGCCGGCGGAGATCGGTTGGCCTTGCATCCTCGAGCCGAGGGCGACGAGGCGTTTCTTGAACAGGAGCTCGAAGCGCATCGCGTCTACACCGCCGAAACCCCGGTGGAGATGCAAAAGCGGCTGCTGATGCTCTATCGCACCGCCAAGACCAGCATCGAGGAGACCGGCGCGAACCTGCTGCACCTGGCGCTGGGGATGCTCAGGTGGTACGAATCGCAGGCCGCGGAAACCCCGCGGCTGGCACCGCTGATCCTACTGCCCGTGCGCCTGGACCGGCACGCCACCGGCTCGGGGTATCGCTATGACCTTAGTCTCAGTGATGAACCGCTTCGCCCGAACGTGACGCTGCTGGAGAAGCTGCGCGTCGAGTTCGGGATCGACACCGCGGGCCTGGACACGCTCCCCGAGGATGAACAGGGGCTGGATGTGCCGCTGGTCCTCCGCAACTTTCGTGCGGCCATCCGTGATTCATCACGCTGGGAGGTCGAGGAGTCGGCGTACCTGGGACTGTTCTCGTTCAACAAGTTCCTGATGTGGCGAGATCTTCAGGAAAACCTCGACAGACTCAAACAGAACCGCCTGGTCAGGCACCTGATCGATCCGAACCGTGATGTCTTCGATCCGACGCCCTTCCCCGACGCGGACGAATTGGACGACCGCGTCGCCCCCGGCGAGCTCAAGTGCACGCGCGATGCGGACTCCTCCCAGCTCGCGGCTGTGCAGGCCGCCGCCGAGGAGCGGTCTTTCGTGCTTGAAGGTCCGCCGGGAACGGGCAAGAGCCAGACGATCGCGAACATCATCGCCGACTCGCTGGCACGGGGTAAACGCGTGCTGTTCGTGGCCGAGAAGATGGCCGCGCTCTCGGTGGTGCGCAAGCGGCTGGAGGAAGACGGCCTGGGCCCGTTCTGCCTGGAGCTGCACTCGGCGCGGGCGTCGAAGAAAGTGGTGCTCTCGCAACTGGAGGCGGCCCTGAACGCCGCCGCGCCGGCCGCGCCGGCGGATTGGCCGCGCCTCTGCGAGGAACTGGGAGCGACGCGGAGTCAACTTAACGCCTACGTTCGCGAGCTGCACGAGCCCAGGCAGACGGGCGAAAGCCTCTATCAAATGATCGGCAGGTTAAGCCTGCTCGGCGACGGTCCGCGGGTTGAACTTCCGACCGAGGACATCAGCGCGACCACCAGAGAGCAGCTTGATCGGTGGCGCGGCGCGATCACAGCCGTGGTCGAGCGATCCGAAACCGTCGATCCGCCGCACGAGCACCCCCTGCGGGGGATCGGCCGATCGGATTGGAGCTTCGACCTCCCGGCGCAGGCGAAGGCGGCGATTGACACCGCCCAATCCGCGCGGGGCAGGCTCAGCGAATCCCTGAAAGCCTTCTGTGGACACGCTCAGCTTGATGCGCCGCTCGAGGAGCTGTCTCGCGAGGCTGTGCAGACGCTTGTGATCGTTGCGGGCTTACTCAGCGAGAGTCCGGGGCCGCATTTGCGGCTGCTGGTTGGGCAGGAGGCCGCCTCGCTTCGGTCGGATCTCCGCGCGGCGAGCGGGAAGGGCGTGGCGCGTGACAAGGCGCGGGCCGATCTGCTTTCGCGATACCGCGAGGAGTTCCTGGAGCTTGATCACCTGGTTTATCTGGAGAAGGTGACGCGGGCTTGGGGCATGGTCATGCCCCTGCGATGGGTGCTGGGCTTCCTGGCTCGCCGAAGACTCAGGCCGTACGCCAAGGCCGGTGTGCCGTCACTGCACCAACTGAAAGACGACCTCGAAACCGCCCGTGAAGTCAACAAGGTTTCAACCGAGCTGGCGGGGATGACCCTCTTCGCCGAGCTTGTGGGTCGAGCATGGAACAGCGGCTTTGGCGAGTGGGCGGCGATCGACAAGCTGCTTGACTGGTGCGATCGTTTCCAGAAGGTTCTGACCGTGCTGAGGGGCGATCCGCTGTGTGCGAGGATGGTCCAGTCGCTCGCTGAACTGGCGGGGAATCAGGAGCGCTGTGCCGCCCTCCGCGGTCCGGCGGCGGAGGTGGCCGACGCCTTACTCGCCTGGCGCACCGCATGGGACGCACTCAAACCGCTGCTGCGAACCTCC
>JBGTFI010000266.1:0-2411 GCA_041747335.1 Phycisphaeraceae bacterium
ATTACCTTTGGGCGCTGACGAGCGCGGAGGCGTCGGAGCACGTGTTTCGTTCGTTCGCGGCGTGCTACTTCGAGGCGATGAGCGGGCTGACGACGACGGGATCATCGGTGCTGTCGGACATCGAGGCGCTGCCGCGCGGGCTGCTGCTGTGGCGGGGGTTGACGCAGTGGCTCGGGGGCGGGGGGATCGTGGTGCTCTTCGTGGCGGTGCTGCCGATGATCGGGGTGGGGGGGAAGAAGCTCTTTCAGGCCGAGGCGGCGGGGCCGACCCATCAGGGGGTTCGGCCTCGGATCCGCGAAACGGCGAGGATCCTGTGGATCATCTACGTGGGACTGACCCTTCTCCAGACCCTGCTTCTGCGGGTGTTCGGGATGAGCTGGTTCGACGCGGCCAATCACACCTTCGCGACGCTGGCGACGGGCGGCTTCAGCACGCGCAACGCCTCGGTGGCGTACTACGATTCGTGGGCGATTGATCTGACGATCATCGCGTTCATGTTCCTGGGAGGGGTGAACTTCGGCTTGTATTACCACCTGATGCGCGGGCGGCTGAGGCTGGTTTGGAGGGATCCGGAACTGAGGTTGTATGTCGCGCTGCTCACAGTCGGGGCGGCGATCGTGGCGTTTTCGCTCCTGAATGTGAGGATTGTGACGACCGCGGGCGAGGCGGTGGAACCGTCGCTCGCGGCGGCGATCCGTCACGGGGTGTTCCAGGTGGTTTCGATCCAGACGACCACGGGCTTCGCGACCGCGGACTTCGATCAGTGGGGGTTTTTCGCGAAGGCGGCGCTGGTGGCGCTGATGTTCGTGGGCGGGTGCGCGGGATCGACCGGTGGCGGTGTGAAGGTGATCCGGGTGCTGATCGTGCTGAAGGTCGTGCTGGCGGAGCTGGACCGGGCGTTTCGGCCGAACGTGGTGCAATCGGTGAAAGTGGGGAGGACACCGGTGGATCCGGAGCTTCGATTGGCGACGCTGGCGTTCATCATCCTTTTCGGGGCTGTATTTCTTTCCGGCGCGATCCTCCTGATGTTCCTTGAACAGCATCAGGGGATCGACTTCACGACGGCCGCGACGGCGTCGGCCACGACGCTTAACGTGGTGGGTCCGGGGCTGGCGGCTGTGGGGCCGGTGCGGAACTTCGGTTGGTTCAGCGCTCCGAGTCTGGGGGTGATGAGCGTGTTGATGGTGCTGGGTCGGCTGGAGCTTTTCGCGATTCTGGTGCTGCTGAGGCGGCGTTTCTGGCAGGGGGAATGAACGTCGGGTGCGAAGTGTCGTCCCGAAGGCTACATGCCCACGCGCCACCGATGTCCCCAAACGGGACAGCGGACGAGGGCATGGCACCCAACGCGGCGTTTCTGGCGGGGGGAATAATCTAGCGGCGTCGCGGGTTTGACCGCCGGGGCGGCGTCCCTAGAATCACGATGACTTTCATGGACGGCCTGTCGATCACAACCCGGTACGTTTTTGCGGCGCTGATGGTGCTGGCGCCGGTGCAGTGGTGCGCTTGTGCCGCGGCCGCACAAGCGGCGTCGGGCGGGGTTGCGGCCGATCATGGGTGCTGCAGCGCGTCCGGGCAGTCGATCCCGCAGGGTGTTCCCTTCCAGCGTCACATGCCCGGTGAGGAATCGGGGTGTCATCATTGCGTGCTCACGGCGGGCCGGTGCGCGACCGTTGAGGCGCCCGTCGTGACCTTCTTACCGCACGCGCAACCGATTGCGGCGCTGGCGGAGGTTTCACCGGCGGTTGCATTGCCGGGTTTGGCCCAAGTCAACGTTTCGCCTGTTTACGGAGCGGATCGGTTGGTCCGGGGGGATTCTCTGCGCGCTCTGCACTGTCTGCTGACGATCTGATGATTCATGTCAACGCGCCGGGGAATGGACCGACAGGCATCCTCTTTGCGGTGATGCCTTGCGTGTCGTGGTTCATGGTTCTTGCGCCGAGTGGTTCGTTGCGTGTGCGGCGTGCGGCGCGGGAGCTGTTTATAAGGAGCTGTTGTGATGATGGTGAACTCTCGGTTTTTCAGTGGTGTTTTTGTGATCGTGGCGGCGGCGCTGCTGGTCGCGGGCTGTGGGCAGGGGGATTCGGCGGCGCCGGCGGCCGATGCCCAGGCGGTGAGCGCGGCCGGAGAAGCCACGGCGGCGGAGTTGTGCGTGGTGTCGGGGGAGAAGCTCGGGAGCATGGGCGAACCGATCGTGATGACCCACGACGGTGTCGAGGTCAAGCTCTGCTGCAAGGGCTGCGTGAAGGGATTTGAGAAGGAACCGGCGAAGTACGCAGCGATGGTTCGCGCAGGCGCTGCTCCGCAGGGACACGATCACGAAGGTCACGACCATGAGGATCATCAGCACTGACGTGTCGTGGGCGCTGGGCGCCGCCGTCGCTGTGTGTGCGGCGGCGGCGCTGACGGCGGGG
>JBGTFI010000267.1:0-11260 GCA_041747335.1 Phycisphaeraceae bacterium
TTGCCCGTGCCCGGCGGGCCGTGGAAGATCACGCTGGTCATCCGATCCGCATCGAGCATGCGCCGAAGCAGCTTCCCCGGCCCCAGGAAGTGCGTCTGCCCGACGAACTCCTCGAGCGACCGCGGCCGCATCCTCACCGCCAGCGGTTCAGCCGCCTGCCGGTTCGCCGCTCGCTTCTGATCCCAGAGGTCGGACATGGGGCGGGGCGTGAGGGTCGGGGATTGGGTTCCTATCCGGTGACTTCCGCGCACGGCGCATGGAATGCGTCGGTCATTTTATGCGGCCTGGGGGAGGAATGTTTGCGGGGCCATGTCGTCGGCAGGAGCCTGACGGCGACGGGCAGGCCAATGGTCCGGCAAAGCCGGACCTGCCGGTCGCACCGTCTGGGCAATCCTTACCTCACCGGAACTGACGTTTCTTATCGCCCCCGGCTTGCATCACGGATCGGCGTATCGTTCGTTTCCCCTGGCCGTGTGATAGTGACAACGATTCCAGGGTGGTTCTTATCGGGAGGCAGGCGATGCGGCAGATTCTCGAACTGGCCATGTGGGGCGGGCTGACGGGTGTGATTCTGCTGGCTGCATTGGGGGGCGAGCAGCCGGTGGTTGTTCAATCGCCGGGCGCGGCGATCGCGTTGGGGGTGATCGGCCTGGGGCTGTGCAAGCACGCGAAGGAGCGCGCCGCGGCGCGGGGGTGAGGTTGGTGCAGATTGGGTGCCATGGGCAAGGCTCTGCTTGCGCGTGAGTGACGTGAGAGGCACATATACTCCCCCCGCGGCGACGCTGCGGCGTCGTCGGTTCGCCGGGATACGGGTGGCCGATCTGTTCCTTAATCTTCAGTCTGCAATCTGAAACCCCTCACTCACCTTCCGGCCGCATCAGTGGAAACAGAATCACATCGCGGATTGAGCGCGAGCCCGTCATCAGCATCGCGATCCGGTCGATCCCCAGCCCCAGGCCTCCCGCCGGGGGCATCCCCACCCGCAGCGCCTCCAGAAAATCCTCATCCAGCGAGCGGAACGTCGCCTCCTCCTCGTTCTCGCCCGCAAGCTGCTCGCGGAACTTGCGCTCCTGGATGTCCGGGTCGTTGAGCTCCGTGTACGCCGGGCCGATCTCCATCTCCGCGATGAACAGGTCCCACCGTTCACACAGCATGGGATCGTCCTTGCGAGGCCGGGTCAGCGGCGAAATGGCGCTCGGATAATCCATCACGAACGTCGGCTGAACAAGCCCCTTTTCCGCCACCGCCTCGAACACTTCGTTCACCACCAGCCAGTCATCAAGCCCCTGTTCCTTCAGCCCCAGCGCGCGGGCCTTGTCCCTTACGCGAACGAAGTCCGTCATCGGGAATCCGCACGCCTCCTCAAAGAGCGTCCCGTACATCACCCGCCGAAACGGCCTGGCGTAATCAATCGCCGTTCCACTGAACTCGATCACGCCCGTCTCGCTTACCCGCATCGCCAAGTGGCGGATCAGCGATTCCGTCAGCTCCAACATCGTCATGTAGTCGCCGAACGCCTCGTATACCTCCATCGAGGTGAACTCCGGGTTGTGACGGCGATCCACCCCCTCGTTGCGGAAGTTGCGGTTGATCTCGTAGACCTTGTTCATCCCGCCCACCATCAGCCGCTTGAGGTAAAGCTCCGGCGCGATCCGCAGGTAAAGACTCATGTCCAGGGCGTTGTGGTGCGTCACGAACGGCCTGGCCGCCGCCCCGCCGGCGATCGGCTGAAGCATCGGCGTCTCCACCTCCAGGAACCCACGCTCATCCATGAACCGCCGGATCGCGCTGACCAGCTCCGACCGCCTTTGGAACGTCGCCACCACCTCCGGGTTCACGTACATGTCCACGTAACGCTTGCGGTAGCGCTGCTCCGGATCCTTCAGCCCCGACCACTTCTCCGGCGGGGGCGCCAGGCTCTTGCACGACATCGCAAAGCCGTGCTCCCCGGCCGCCCACACCGTCACCTCACCCGTCTTCGTCGTCCCGATCGCGCCCCGCGCCGCCACGATATCCCCGATCTGTGCCAGGTTCGCCAGCTTGAACGCCTCTGGCGCGACCGCCTTCTTGCTCACCGCGATCTGCAGATCCCCGCTCGAGTCCCGCAGCGTCAAGAAGATCAGGTTCCCCATCGCCCGATGGAGCATCACCCGTCCCGCCACGTGAACCACCGGCCGCTCGTCTTGCGAGCTGTCAGCCTTGTGCGCCTCATCCGCCTTTGCATCGTACCGCGCCCGCGCCGCTGCCAGTGAGATCAGCCCGTCGATCCGCCCCCCATAGGGATCGATCGACAGCTCTTCCCGGATGCGCTCAAGCTTCCGCCGCCGGTCGGCGATCAATTCGTGTTCGACAATGGGTTCGGTCATCGGGCCAACATGGTAATCAGAGGACGGGTGCCATGGGCAAGCTCGGCTTGCCCGTGCAAGGCCGCCGTTGACCCACCGAACGGTTCCGATCGGAGGATCGTCCCTGAAATGGATTGATTCAGTCGGGCGTGAACCCGGCTCACCCCTGCGACGAGCTTTCCTCGGCCGCCACCTCGCCGGGCACTTCGACCTCGCCGGTCTCGATCACCACCCCGGCCTTTTTCTTCGCCGCGCGCTCCGCCTGGCGCTGGCTGACCGGCAGCCTCCCCAGCCCGCGCCGCACGTCCGCCAACCGGCGCTTCTTGCCCACCCGGTCGCGCAGGTAATTGAGCTTCGCCCGCCGAACGTGCCCGTGACGCTTGATCTCGATCTTCGCGATCCGCGGGCTGTGCAGCGGCAGAATCCGCTCCACACCCTCATTCGCGACGATGCGCCTCACCGTCATCTTCCGGTTGATCCCCCGCCCGGACAGCGCGATCACCACCCCGGTGAACACCTGGATGCGCTCCTTCGCCCCCTCGACGATCCGAAGATGCACATCCACGGTATCCCCGATGTTCACTTCGGGAAGGTCGCCGCGTAGCTGAGACTTTTCAACCGCGTCAATGATGGCCTGGCTCATGGCTGATCCCTGCGTTGGCTTGTACTCTTCAAGGGCATCCCCCCCCGAACGGGCCTCCGGGGGTTAGCCCAGCAATATACCGCCCCCCAATCCGCCTGTCGAATCGACCGATTGAACGGCTCCATCCCCCCTCCGTCCGCCGATCTTCAGTCCTCAATCCGCGATCGGCAATCCCTCCATTTGCCCCTCCGCCACCGGCTCACTACGATCGCCCCCCTCACCGATACCGATTCCCCTTACATCGATTTGCCTGGAGCGCCTGACATGAGTGCCAATGGTCTGATTACCCCCCACGGTGGAACCCTCATTAACCGCATCGCCCAGGGCGATGCCGCCCGAAAGCTCCGAGAACAGGCCGCCTCACTCCCCGTCATCACCCTCTCCGCCAAGCAGGCCTGCGACCTCGAAATGATCGCCATCGGCGCCTTCAGCCCCCTGACCGGGTTCGTCGGCAAAGCCGACTTCGAATCCATCTGCCGCAACATGCGCCTGACCTCCGGCCTGGTCTGGCCGATCCCCATCACACTCGCTGTCGATGACAAGACCAAGGACGCCCTGGGCGACCACCGACACGCCGCCCTCAAGCACTCCGACGGCACCCTCATGGCCGTCATCAACATCACAGAGGTCTACCCTCATAACAAGTCCCTCGAAATCCCCAGCGTCTTCGGCACCGAGGACGCCGCCCATCCCGGCGTCAAAGCCGTCATGGACGAGGGCGAATGGCTCGTCGCCGGCCCCATCGACGTCCTCACCGTCACCCCCGAAAAGGAACCCGGCGAACAATTCACTGAATTCCGTCTTCCCCCGGCCGAGGTTCGCGCCGAGTTCACCAAACGCGGGTGGAAGACCATCGCCGCGTTCCAGACCCGCAACCCCATCCACCGCGCCCACGAATACCTCACCAAGTGCGCCCTGGAGATGACCGACGGCCTGCTGATCCACCCCCTCGTCGGAGAGACCAAGCCCGGCGACATCCCCGCCGACGTCCGCATGGCCTGCTACCAGGTGCTCATCGACAACTACTACAACAAGCAGCGCACGATGCTCAGCGTCATGCCCGCCGCGATGCGTTACGCCGGCCCGCGCGAGGCGATCCTTCACTCGTTGGTCCGCAAGAATTACGGGATCACCCACTTCATCGTCGGCCGCGACCACGCGGGCGTCGGCAATTACTACGGCACTTACGACGCCCAGAAGATCTTCGACCAGTTCAAGCCCGAGGAGATCCGCCAGACCATCCTCAAGTTCGAGAACACCTTCTACTGCAAGAAGACTTTCGGGATGGCCAGCGACAAGACCACCAACAGCAAGCCGGAGGATCGCGTCTTCCTCGCCGGGACCAAGGTGCGGGAGCTGCTCCAGAAGGGCGAGCGTCCCCCCGGCGAGTTCAGCCGCCCGGAAGTCGCCGACATCCTCATCAAGTGGGCCCAGAACGCGTAGGTCCGGCTGTGCCGGACTGAAGGAGGCTGTGGCAAGCAGTGGCTTTGCCGCAGGCCCCCGTGGCCCGCGGCGACCTTCCCCATAGGAGCGCGCGTATCATCTTCGCGGGCCTGCGACGTCTGCGGGAACGGATATGAGCACTGCCGCTCTTTTTCAGGCGTTTGGTCTCGGCTCGATCGGGCTGTTTTCATCGCGCGCTTTTCTTCCCGCCTTTGTCGCTGCGTTGGTGATGCGTTTCGGGCAAGACTTGCCGCTGATCGGGTCGGCCCTTCCCGCCGGGTATGAGCACGCGCCGACCTGGTTCACCCACGGGCTGACGATCACCATATTGGGAGTCCTTTCCGCGCTGGAGATCGCGGCGGACAAAAGCCCTGAAGCGCGCGAGATACTCCAGACGGTCGATCAGTACTACAAGCCCGTCATGGCGATGCTCACCTATTACGGCATCGTCGCCGCGCAGGACGCGGCGTTTCTCGACAAGTCCATCGGGGACATCCCCCAGCAGGCCGGGATGCTGGCGTTGATCCCGGCGGCGATGATCGGAGCGGGGGTCTTCTACTTCGCGACGGTGCGGGCGGGGATGCTCGAACTTTTCAGCGAAGCCGATGAGGACGATGCCCTGGGCGTGCGCTGGCTTTACAGTTGGATGGAGGACGTGTGGACGGCGCTCGGGCCGATCGTGCTGATCGTCTACCCGCTGGTGATGATCGGGCTGATCGCCCTAAGTCTGGGGGCGATGGTACTGATCGAAAAGCGGGCGCGGGCGAAGGAGGAAAAGCGCAGGGTGGCCTGTGCTTCGTGTGGCGAGATGATGTACGGTTGCGCTCCGGCGTGTCCCAGGTGCGGGGCGCGGGCGGAGCAGGTGCGGGCGGTGGGGTTCTTCGGGCAGACGAAGGATCAACCGGCTGGGGATCTGGACAACCACCCCTACCGGCTGGTGGAGAAGCGGCGATGCCCCGTGTGTGCCACTCGCTTTGAACAGCGCTCGCCCAGGCAGCGCTGCGAAACCTGCGGGCACGAGCTGATGGGGGATCCGGCGTTCGTGCGGGCGTACCTGGCGCGGGTGGCCGGTCGGCTGCCGGGGGTGCTGGCGGTGTGCGCGCTATTGAGCTTCATTCCGGTGTTCGGGCTGATTCCGGGAGTGATCTACTACCGCCTGGCGCTGGTGGCGCCGTTTCGGCGGTACCTCCCGCTGGGCAGGGGGTTGATCCTCAAGTGGGTCATCCGCGCGCTTTTTCTGGTCCTGATTCTGCTCCAACTGCTCCCGATCGCGGGGGCGGCGGCGGTTCCGGCGATGGCGCTGCTGAACTACTGGATGTACCGCGGCACGTTCGTGAAGCTGGCGGTTGCCCGGTAGCGGATGTCGATCAGGGGAAGCGGACTTGGGACTTCGGACTTTGGACTTTGGACTCCCTACACCCCACACCCTGCTCAACCTTGACCCCACCGGGGGGGGCCGCTACTGTTGAATCTTCCCGCGGTGGCGTGTCAGGGGGTGTGTTGCGACGCCCAGGCCGGTTTGCCCAGGCAAGCTGATTTTCCATGACAGACGAGGCCAAGCATAAGTGCGGCGTGTTCGGTATCTGGGGCGCTGCGGAAGCCTCCCCGCTGATCTACACCGCGCTCTACGCCCAACAGCACCGGGGGCAGGAGTCCGCGGGGATCGCGGTGAGTGACGGCCGCCAACTCCACAACCACACCGGGATGGGGCTGGTGTCGGAAGTGTTCTCCGCGGAGCGGTTGGCGCGGCTCAAGGGGCACGCGGGGATCGGGCACAACCGCTACTCGACGACAGGTTCCAGCCGGCGTCACAACGCCCAGCCGCTGATGGAGCACTACATCGGCGGGCAGATCGCGATGGCGCACAACGGCAACCTGATCAACGCCGACCTGCTCCGCCGGGAATACGAAGAGCGGGGGCACATCTTTCACACCACCACCGACACCGAGGTGATTCTCCATCTGATCGCCTCGCACCATCAGTCCAAGGCCGACCCGCTGGCCGAGGCACTGCACCACCTTCAGGGAGCGTACTCGCTGGTGCTGCTGTTTCCCGATCGCATCGAGGCCGCCAGGGATCCCTGGGGCTGGCGGCCGCTGGTCATCGGCCTGACCGAGGACGCCTGCCACGTGGTGGCCAGCGAGACGGTGGCGCTGGATGCCATCGGGGCCAAGTTCGTGCGCGAGGTCGAGCCGGGGGAGATCGTGACGCTCAGCGAAAGGGGGCTTGAGAGCCGGCGCTTCGCCGAGGCGCAGCAGCCGGCGCACTGCATCTTCGAGCATGTTTACTTCGCAAACCCCAGTTCGCTGCTGTTCGGGGACAACGTGCAGATCGTGCGCGAGCGTCTGGGCGAACGCCTGGCCGAAGAGGCCCCGGTACCCGCCGACTGCGTGATCCCCATGCCCGATTCCGGGCGCAGCGCCGCGATCGGCTACGCCCGCTCCAGCGGGCTGGAGTACCGCGAGGGGATCGTCCCCAACCGCTACGTGGGAAGGACATTCATTCAGCCCTCCGCGGCGCAGCGGCGCAGCTCCGTGCAGCTCAAGCACAACGTCATCAGCGAGGTGGTCAGGGACCAGCGGCTGGTGGTGGTGGATGATTCAATCGTGCGCGGCACGACCACGCGCGGGAAGATGGACCACCTTAGGCGGGCGGGCGTGAAGGAGATTCACCTTCGGATCAGTTGCCCGCCGATCCGCCACCCGTGCTATTTCGGGATCGACTTTCCGGACCGTTCGAAGCTGGTGGCGCACAACCGGACGGTGGAGGAGATCCGCCAGTTCCTGGGCGTCGATTCACTGCACTTTCTTTCGATCGAGGGGATGCTCTCGTGCGTCTCCAGGCCCAGCGACGAGTATTGCAGCGCCTGCTTCAGTGGGAAGTATCGGCTGAACGTCGATCGCCCGGTGAGCAAGCTGGATCTGGAGCGCCATCAGCTCAAGATGTTTACGTGAGGGGGATGCTGGAAGGTACCAGTGGGGCGGGCGTCCCGCCCGCCATCAGGCCGAAGGCCTGAATTGGCAACAACTTGCGGTAGCCCCCGCATCCCATTAACTTGCGGCTTCGCCGCAATGGCGGGCCAGACGCCCGCCCCACTGGATAGGGTGACTGACCGAATGGACCACATTCTCGGGCAATCACGCGCGGTGGAGGTGTTGCGGGCGGCGCTGGATCACGACCGGCTGCACCACGCCTACATCTTTCACGGGCCGGTGGGGGTGGGAAAGTTCACCACGGCGCTGGCGTTTGCGCGGGTGCTGCTATGCCACGCGCCGCAATCGGACCTGGCCGGCCGGGTGGAGGCCTGCGGCGGGTGCGCCTCGTGCCGGTACTTCACCTCGGCTCAGGGCGGGGAAGGTCATCCCGATGTGCATCTGGTGCGCAAGGAGCTGGCGGCGGTGTCGGATGACGCCCAGCTTCGGAGAAAGAAGCAGACCAACATCCCTGTCGATCTGATCCGACAGCACGTCGTCGGGGGCGAGACGCAGGGCGGAAAGTTCTACGACGCCGCGGCCTATCTCAAACCGGTCATGGGTCACGGCAAGGTCTTCATCATCGACGAAGCGGACTTGCTCGAAGAGGAGAGCCAGAACGCCTTGCTCAAGACCCTGGAGGAGCCCCCGGTCGGGACTTACCTGATATTGGTCACGTCCTCAGAGGATCGCCTGGCGGTCACCGTCCGCAGCCGATGCCAGCGGGTGGGGTTCGTTTCGTTGTCGGATGAGGTGGTGAGGCAGTGGGTGGGCGCGCGGGATCACGGGCTGACGGATGAGCAGGTGGAGTGGTTGATCGTCTTCGCGGATGGGAGCCTCGGGCGGGCGTCGCTGGGGCTGGAGTATCAGCTTTACGAGTGGCCTGCGGCGATCGTTCCGACGCTCGAAGGGCTGGCGGCGGGGCAGGTGGAGGTCGGGTTGGGTGTTAAGCTGGCGAAGATGATCGACGACTTCGCGGCCCGGTGGGTGAAAGATCATCCCAACGCCTCGAAGGAGGCGGCCAACCGTCGAGCGGCCGGGCTGGCGTGGTCGGTGATCGCCCATCACGCTCGACGGCAGCTCGCCCAGGCGGCCCGGAACGCTCCTGCCGGGGATGTGGACGCCGTGCAAACGCTTGTAGGACCTTGGCTTAGGGTGATCGCCTCCCTGGACCTCGCCGAGCGGGAGCTCGCGGCCAACCTCAACCTGGGGCTGGTCTGCGACCACCTGGCATCGCTGGTGGAGCGGTCTCTGGCTGGCGCGACCGAGTCGCCGTCGCTGGTCTGAGCCACCCCCAAAAAGGTGCTTGGGAGGGGCCTGCACGGCCGATGACTGGGGTATGTTTCGTGGTACGATTTCGAGCCACGTTCGCTCGAGGGGTCCTCGCTGGGAGGATCGTCGCCAACCCATGATGCTTGGAGAGTCAGCAGGATGAACGCAAACGGACTTGCGATCGGTCTTGGAACGTCGGAATACAGGGCGAGTGGGGGGATGAAGAGGAAGACCGGAATGTGCCTGGTGGCCGGGGCGGTGATACTCGCCGGCGGTAGCGAGGCCCGCGCTCTGAATCTGGTGTTCGATTACAGCCTCGACACCAACGGGTTCTTCAATGACCCGGCCCGCCGGGCGGCGCTGGAACTGGCGGGGCAGAGCTTCTCGTTCATCACCGACAGTCTGCTGGCGATCGTCCCCGGGCCTTCGGGCCAGGGTTACGACAACACCTGGGAAGCCCGCATCACGCATCCGGGGACGGGGGAGTCGGATTATCGCATCCGTGACCTGGTGGTTCCTGCCGACACACTGATCATCTTCGCCGGTGGGAGGAACCTTTCGGGTTCCACCCTCGGATCCGGCGGCGCGGGGGGGTTCAGTTCTTCGGGCACGTCGACTTGGCTGAGCACCGTCCGCGAGCGCGGACAGGGCAGCCGGACGACCGATTTCGGCCCGTGGGGCGGGCAGGTCACGTTCGACACCAACTCAAGCTGGAACTTCAGCCTCGGTTCGCCCCCGGAAAGCGGGGTCAATGACTTTCTTTCCGTGGCGATCCATGAGCTGACGCACCTTTTCGGTTTCAGCGGCGGGACGCAGTCGTTCAGCGCGCACGTGAGCGGGAGCACGTTCCGAGGCCCCCAGGCGGTGGAGGTGTACGGCGGGAATGTGCCTTATTCAAGCAGCCACTGGGGAAACGGGGTGCAGAGCGTGATCGCCGGGACGGGCATCGAGCAGGAAGCGGCGATGGATCCGACGCTGACCGTCGGCGCCCGCAAGCTGCTGACGGACCTGGACTACGCCGCACTCCAGGATGTCGGGTGGGAGATCCAGACGCAGATCATCCGAAGCGGTGACGTGGACGGCAGCGGCGTACTCGATGCGTTCGACGTGGCCATCTTCGAGGCGGCGCTGGCGGATGCGTCGTCCTTCGTTTCGCCCTTTCCCGGAGCGACGCTCAATCTCCTGGCGGACCTCAATGGGAGCGGGATGTTTGACGCTTTCGACGTGGCCACCTTCGAGCAGCGCATCGCGGGGGCGACTTCGGGGGTGATTCCGGCTCCGGGCACGGTAGGGCTGCTGCTGGTTCCAGCGGCGGGGCTGCTGGGTCGGCGGTCGCGGCGGGGGTTCTGACCCCCGCTGGGGCGATCCCCAGGAAACCTGCGGCATTTTTCTCGCTTTTCCGGCGACTCCGGGGTATAACTTCAGTTATATTTGCGGGTCACGTCGTTCAGGCTGGCGCCAGGGGGAAGGAGCCCCGTTTCTGTCATCCGCAGGGAGACCGAACATGAAGGGGTATCCAGGTCGTCGCGCTTCAAGCGCTTGTCCGCGATGTGTGCGGCGAGTCTTCACAGGCAGGGCCGGGATTCTTCCAGCGGTGGGCGGGTTGCTGCTGGGGGCGTCGGGCGTCAGCGCGATCGAGATCGTGTTTGACTACCGGTTCGACACGAACGGGTTTTTTAGCAATCCGGCGCGGCGGGCGGCGCTGGAACTGGCCGGCGAGCGATTCACACTGTTCACCGACAGCCTGGCGGCGATCGTGCCCGGGCCTTCGGGCTTCGGGTTTGACAACACGTGGGACGCGGTGATCTCCCATCCGGGAACGGGCCTCGAGGCGCGGGTGACGGACATGGTGGTCCCTGCGAACACGGTGGTCATTTTCGCGGGGGGCAGGGATCTGCCGGGCATGACAGCCGGGACCGGCGGGCGCGGCGGGTCAAGCGTTTCCGGGACGGCGAGTTGGGGAACCACGGTCACCCAGCGAGGCCAGGGAAGTCAGGCCGCCGACTACGGACCGTGGGGCGGTCAGATCACGTTCGACACGGAGCTGGACTGGAACTTCAGCGGCGGGACCGGGCCGGGCGAAGACCAGAACGACTTTCTCTCGGTGGCGATCCATGAGCTGGCGCACCTTTTCGGTTTCGGGTTCGGCATCGAGTCTTACCGCAACCACATCAGCCAGGGCGTGTTTACCGGCCCGACCGCGGTCGGGGTGTTCGGTGGGAACATCACGCTCTTTGGCGACCAGAGCCACTTTGCACTTGACACGATGAGCGTGATCGCCGGGACAGCGATCGAGCAGGAGGCGGCGATGGACCCGAACATCACCGTCGGGACGCGAAAGCTGCTGACGGACCTGGACTACGCGGCGCTCATGGATCTCGGCTGGGAAGTTCCCATGTCGATCGTCCGCAGCGCGGACATGGACGGCAGCGGGGCGCTCGACGCCTTCGATGTGGCGGGCTTCGAGTTGGCGCTGGCGGATCCGCAGGCCTTCACGTCGCCGTATCCGGGCGCTTCGGTGAACATGCTCGCGGACGTCAACGGCAGCGGGGTGCTCGATGCGTTCGACGTGTCGGCGTTCGAG
>JBGTFI010000268.1:0-15018 GCA_041747335.1 Phycisphaeraceae bacterium
TTCACGTCCTGCAAGCGATTCTTGAGTGTGTCCATCAGCCACACGAGATTCGCGTTGCCGGGGTCTTGCAGGTACGTCGCCAGGTCTTTCATCTCCAGCTTGAAGTCCGCGCTGAAGTCGCCAAGGTCGGCCAGCACACGCTGAAACCCGATGTGGAAACTCTCGGCCATGAATTGAATCGGCGATTGCAGGTCGGTCATCAGCTTGGACAGGTTGATGATCGTGGGCGCGAACGTCTTACCGATCGACTCCATCGTGTCGCCGATGGCGTTGTTCATCATCTGCATTGCCCCGCTGACGGTGTTCCCGTCCGCCTGCATCTGCGAAAGTCCGCGCGTGACAAGCTCATTCACGAGGCGCATCTTCTCGCCTTCGGTCGCGGCTGTCTTGAGCGCGGGGATGTAGCGCGTCAGCATCGCATCGCTGCCGCCCTTGAACGTCAGGACCGCACGCGCCATGGTCTGTGCGCTAGTCCCCGTCGCCCGTGCCAGCCCCAGTGATGCGAGGGTGGTTTCCTCGAGCGCCTTGCCGCTGAGCTTTCCCAGCGTGCTGATGTACGCGCCCAGTGCGATCGTGCCCTCATCGCCCGCCGTTGTCACGGATTGAATCCCACTGGCGAACTTCATGAAGGAACTGAGCGATGATGCGTTGGGATCGCCCGCGTCGGTCAACGCTTGTCGAAGATTCTCCACGGCCTTTTCCTGCACCGCGTAGGCTTGAACCGCCTTGACGGAAAACGCCGTCAGCGCCGCCGTGCTGAACACGGCCGCGAGCTTGACGCCCAGGCTGTTCAACTGGTTGCGGAGTCCACCCGCCGCCTTGCCGACGATGCCGAACTGCTTGCTCGCGGTGTCACGCGCACGGATCAGGATGTCAACACTTCTCTTTGCCACAGGTCAGGCCTTCCAGTCTTCGCCGTCGATGTTGTGTGGGATGTGAACCGCCCCGCCGATGTTCATGATCCGCCGCGCCAGGTACAGCACTTCCGCCACGCTGCACACTTCGGCAAGGTGCGGACGCTCTTCGCCCGGCATACCCGGCCACGCGAACGCCGCGTAGTACGGCTCCATCGCGGCCACCAGTTGCCCGGCCAGCCGTTGTGTGGCCGCGTCATCGCCCGGTGCGATGTAGTTGGCGCACTCGATAATCTCCATCAGCCGCCAGAACTCCAACCGATCAGGAACCCTGAACGTGAATCGCGGCGGGTCGGGGATCAGGTCCGCGTGAAGCGTGATGGTGGCGTAGCGTGTCACGTTGAACCTCCCATCGGTGCGATGCGGTAAGACGACGGGTCGGCCAGTGATTCGCAGATGCCCCTCACCGCCAGGTCGATCGCATCTTCAATCTCCGCGCCGCTGAGTCCGGTCAGTAACGGCCCGACCTCAGACGGCAGACGCCGCAAACGTGATACCGCCGTCGATGCCAGCGCCGCGCATACCGCAACGTGCTGGCTCTCGTTGATAAGTTGGCTCCGCAGACGATCGACGGCAAGCTCGTGACGCTCGGCAAGGGCAAGCTCCTTCCGCAGCTTGGCTTCCTCCATGCTCGCCGTGTGTGGCTTGCACGGTCGGCCACGTCGCCCGGTCAGTTGATTCTCCCGACGCCAGGCGTTGTACGCCTCCAAGTTGAATAATCGCGGCTTCCGCCCCCCCTGCTTTCGGTGCGGTGCGCCCCTGCCCGCGTGCTGCTTGACGGTGTCCGTCGCCACGCCCGTCAACGCTGATAACTCGGCGGCGGTCAGGGTGAATTGCGGCTTCGGGGAACTGCGGCTCATCGGGGGTGAATCGTGGGGGAAGTCGCGTGTTTGACGGGGTTTCCGGCGTCCGCGAATTCGGCGAGCGTTCCTAAATACTTATGGTTTCGGCACTTACATGTAGGCGGAAACAGCACCCATTCCACCCGATAGCCTATCCCCCTCCGGAGGGACCCGCCGCCCCTGCCCCCCTCCCAGGGGTAGGCTAAGGTTTTCGGTCAGGCTGGAGGGGTCGTGCATGGTGGTGGTTCCGTCGTGTCTGTCCGCCGCCCGGCCCCCCCGCCCCACGGTCGCAGTCGTAGGACGGGGGTAGCCTTCGCGCGGCGTGCGTTATCGTCGAGGAAAGGAACTCGGCGAACGCGGCGGTCTGTTCATCGTCCGTGCGTGAATGCGAATCGCAGCTTCAGCCCGGCAAGCTCAGGCCCATCGGTTCCGCGGACAATGTGATCGCTCGTCCAGTCGATGCCAAGCTGGTGCTGCTTGGCCATGCGGTTGATGGTGGTGATGCGCCGATGCTCCTGCCTGAGCGCCTTGACGATGGTGGCCTTGAATTGTGTAGTGGTCATGGTGCTGCCCTTGTGGGGTTGATGTTGAAAGGCGGGGAGGGGTGGTCTCTACCCCTCAACCCGCGAGTCCGGCGCTACCGCGTGCCAGCGCCTTGACGAAGGATCAGGCCCCCGCGTTTTTGCAGAAGCCGCGATGGTCAACCGCAGCGGCGGCGACGGTGTGAAACACCCCGAACTTTCGTCCGTCTGATGCGAACCCGCCAGCCATTTCCACGATGCGCGGTGCCTCTTCGCCCTCGAGGAAACAGACTTCCGCCGTTGCGATCTGCGTGTTGCTGGCGACAAGCCACCAGCCATTGGCATCGACCGAACTGAGTCGAGGTTCGGTGACGGCAACCAGACGATTCGGCATGTCGGGGTTGTTGGGGTCGCTGGCCTGTGCCGCGATGGTCTGAGCGGTGCCAGCAAGCTCGCTGCCGGTGAGCAGGTAGCGGGGGAACACGCCGGTTTTCTTGTCGCTGCCCGGTCGAAGCTGCTGGCCCATCAACGCGGCGGTAATGCCGACGTTGACCGCAGACAATGCCGCAGCGGATCCGACGTTGCCGTGTCCCGATGCGAAAAGAGAAAGCGAATCGCTCATCGTCTGACCCGCAGCGGAGTTGGCCGCGAAGACCGTCTCATAGACCAGGTCGTCTTCAAGACGCCGTGCCGCCTGCCCCATCGAAACCGGGATGCCCAGCAGCGCTTGCAGGTCGTCATTCGTCAGCGCTTCGAGGGTGATGGCAAACCCCCGTGAATACTTGGCGAGCGAGTAGGTCTGTGTCGCTTCCCCGAACTGTGCGAACGTGATCTCCGCGCCCTCCACCGACAGTTGCAGGTCGGGTGCGTTGATGGACGTGCTGACGTGCGGCTTCAAGTCGCGTGCGGTCGTGCGCCTGCACCAAGTCTCCCAGGTGACGGGAGTAGCGCCGTAGCCGTACATGAAGCTCTTGTTGATGGACGTTGCCAGCAAGCCCGTGAAGTCATCGGTTGATGCGCCCAGCATGTCGATCATCGGCCCGACGTGCCGCTCCAGCAATCGCGGGGAGAGAACCAGCTTGCCCACCATGCGATCGGTGAGGTCGAGCGTGCTGATGCCCATCGCCTCCAGGTGCAATCGTGCCAGGTCGATCAGACGGTGGTCCGCGAGCTCGCGGCACCGCTCGTGCGGATCCTCCACGGGGAGGCCCGCTCGCCGCATGATGGTGTCGGGGATCGCCTGCCGGAGCGAGATCAGGTTTCGGTTATCGGTGAGGGAGATAGGCATGGTGAGTCTCTTGGGGATGGTGCTGATGGTGGTCAGGCGAACAAGTCGGGACGGCTTCGGCGAAGCTCCCGGACGCGCCGCTCGTGATTCGTCACGCCGCCCAGCTTGGCCGCCGCCGTTTGCAGCGCCGCGTGAAGCGGCTCCTGTAGCCTGCGGCGCTCGAGCATGATGCGATCGGATTCTGCGTTGAACTGTGCGATGGCCTGCGATGCATCGGTGTAGGCGCGTTCCGCTTCGGCCTTGCCAGCCGCCTGCGCCTCGTGATCCAGGAGCATCGTCACGAGTGCCGCGTCCTCTCGCGCCTGTGCCAGACGTTCGCCGGGTTTCAGGTTCGGGTGAAGGGTGGCGAGCAGGTCGAGAAGCTCGGCCTTTTCCTCCACGGTCGGCTGTGACTTGTGGAGTAGCACACGATAGCGCTGGACGGCCTCGCGTTGCTTGGCGGTCTGCTCGGCTTCGATGTGGTCGATGATGGTCAGCTTTTCGCCGGTGGCCCCGGCGTGCGTTTTGATGAATGAATCGACGAAGCTGGCGGGCGCGGTGGCGGTTGCGGTCGGCATGGTGTCTCCAGGTCAAAGGTGAACTACTGTCTTGGATCGGCGTACGGTGTCCTGAACATCGACAGCGCGGTACTCAACGTGCAACGTCAAACCCGCCGCGATGGCGCGGATGGCCCGCTGAACTGCAATCGTCCCGGTGGTCATGTCGCCGCCGCCGAACGGGACGAATCGGGCGCGCATGTGCGTCGCCCCATCGCGTTGAGTCAGGTCGTCCCACAACCCGATGTTGTTCGCCGCCGCGATGGAGCGGATCAGCGTCAACTCGTGGTATCCAAGCTTCGCGGGTTCGCCCGCTGGCGTCCTGAACGCGATCTCGAAAATGGTCGGCCCTTTGGGTTTCATGGTGTGACTCTATCCGTCGTGAAGCGTGAATCTTCAAGATTCTTGAATCTCATTCGGCGGGGTAGCAGTGAGCAAGTCGCCCGCACACCTTGCAGGCCCTGTACTCCTTATCGCCGCCGTTTCCCGTGACGGTGTGGCCGTACTTGCTCAGTCGCCGTGAACCGCACTTCCGGCAACGCAGGGGAACGTAGACGATGGTGTCGTGTCCGGGATCATCGCCGTCGATGTCTTGAACGTCCGGCAACGGCTGCTCCGGCTGGGATCGTCGCTTGGCCTTGGCCTGTGTCATCGTCCACCCTCCCGCGTCCGGGTGAGCTTCCCCCCGGCCTGCCGCACGAATCGCATGGCGTCCTGAAGTCGCCGCTCCTGAGTCGGCCCGTTCCACCGCCTGCCCCGAATCCGCTTGTCGCCGATCAGGAGCAGGCACTCACCGCCACTGTGGTCCAGCACCAGCAGCATCGCCTTGGGTGGCGTGCCCTCCACGGTGAGTACCCACCCGGCGGGTAGACCGTACTGGCCCGGTAGCTCGGTGAGGTAGACGGCCCGGCCCAGGTCGTCAGGGGAAGGAACGCCGAACCCGGCCTCGTTCCACGCCCATCGGGTGAACTTGGCGGCCAGGTCGGGGTTGAGGGTGGTTTTAGGGGTGGTGAGCATTGTTCAGCCTTTTCTTGGGGGGGAACCTCCGGAACCTTCGGAACCTTCGGAACCTCTGTCCGTCAGCAGACACACGCGGGCGCGCACGCACGCGCACACGCGCGGGGGTGATTTACGGGTGGGTAGGAAAGGTTCCGAAGGTTCCGGAGGTTCCGGGTGTGGGGGTTCATTGTGCGCACTCCAGATAGAACATCCCGGACGTGCCGCTCGTCATTCGGCGGATGAACCACGTCCCCACTGGGGTATCGACGTACTTGTTCAGGACGCGCATCCCCAGGCTTGTGACACGGCCTTTCTCGGTGGGCGACTTGAACACGAGGGGGAAGCAGTTGGCTTCGTCGGCCACGTTCAGGAGGCTTTGGGGCGATACGGCATTCGTCTGGTACAACCGCGCCCAGGCATCGACGAAGATTCTCAGGTCTTCGGCGTTCGGGTCCGATGCTCTCGCCCACGTCGCGTAGTTGCTCATCCAGTCGTGCCAGCCCACGACGCCCATGATGCCCCCGATGGTGACGGCCCAGTCCTCAAATCCACCCATGCGGAACCGGCCCTTCGGCCTGCCCGCCCGCTTCCAGATCTCCACGGCCCCCAGCAGGCAGGTCCAGACGTTGCGGCGGACCTTGGCGATGTAGTCCGGCAGGTCGGGGTGTGCGAAGTCGCTTCGGCTTTCCGGCGAGTCGGTCTGCGGCTGGAGGGTGATCGGTACGATGCGTTTGGCGAGCTCGCCAGTGAACCGGATGTTGTTCCCGGTGCTGGCGACGGTCAGGGTGTTTGGAAGCTCCACCATCTGCGAATGCCCCAGCACCCGGCCCGTATAGACCTCGGCCGTGAGCAGGCTCGCCAGCGCCGCCGAATCGGTGAAGTCCCTGAGGTTGTCAAGGTGGACGATGCTGGCCCCGGACAGGAGGAGCGCCAGGATGCGCTTGTCGTTCTCCTCATCGCGCGCGCTGAACTGCATCGCGGGGACGCCCCTGCCAGTGACGATGCCGCCCCAGACCACCTCCACCAGCTTTGTCTTGCCGGTGCGTTCCAGGCTTGCCCCGATATGGAACATCGGGGTATTACCTCTGAGCGCCGGTCGAATCAGGGGCGTGAACATCATCCCGATGAAGTTGTGTCGGTCGGCTTCATCCTTGAAGGGGAAGTCGGTGAGTAGATCATCGAACGTGTCCCGGATGGCGCTGGCGTCAAACTCTGGTTCCATTTCCTTGAGCGTGTCGGGTTCGCAGTAGTAGACGCCGTTCGACCACCCCGGCTCCGAAAGCGTGAAGTCGTGTCCCGTGTAGACGGGGTGGGGTGTAATCAGGTCGATGTTGCGGACGCGGCGATCCGTGCCGGCGGAAGTGAGGAACAGCCCGGCATGATTGCGGTTGGTTGGAGCGTACCGGGTGACACGCACGCCCTCCCGTGTCTGCGTCCACTGGATTAGCCGCGCGTGCGCGTCGACCACCAGCCGTGCCCGGTCCACGGTCATCGGAACGAATCGCCCATCGACGATTTCTCCGGCGATGCCCCCGCGCCGATAAACGGCCTCTTGCGGCAGGGTGTCAATGACGGCTGAGGTGAACTGGGGGTTGCTGACTTCGGAGTAGCGTTCATCCGAATCGGTGTGTCCGCCGGGAGTAAGAACATCGGGCCGGTCGTCATCGGCATCGCGTGCGTCCAGAACTTCCGCCACGGGTTCCGGCGGTTCAATGGTCTGCGCCCCGGCGAGCAGATCTTGGAGCAGCCGTTGCCCGGCGCCTACGGGATTCTCCCCAGCGTTGGCGATGTAGAACTGGCGAACGTCTTTCGCGTCGTCCGGGGGAAGCGCCCATCGAACCGGCCTGCTCCATGCCGACGCCAGCTTTCCGGCGATGAACTTGGCTCCGGCGAGTCCCGGCCAGCTACCATCGGCCTTGCCGTCACGTTCGCCCAGGACAAGCACGTCCCGGCCCGTGAGAAGCTTCGCCAGGTCCGCCACGCCGCCTTTGGCCATAGGTCGGCCCACCGCGCACAACCCCATCGCCATCGCCGCCGCAACGTCCGACGCGCCCTCCACAATGAGAACGGGGTCGGGTCGGTTGGCGATGTCCCGCGGAACTGCCAGCCCGCGTTTGCCACCCTTGGCCGATGACTTCCGTCCATCGACGGCCCGCAGGCTCACGCCGATCAGTTGCCCGTCGCCTGAGAACTCCGCGAACGTCCACGCGCCCGATGGATACGGCCCCTCCCATCGCGCCTTGAGCGCCCGAAGATCATCTCCCTCCACCCATCCGGGTTGGAGCAGCCGCCACGCCTCAGCCGGAACTCCGGTGGCTTGTGCGAGCTCGGCCAGGCGTTTATCGGTGAGCGCTTGGCGTGCCTTATCCATGACGCCTTGCAGATCCGGCGCTGGCGTCGGTGCTGGCTTGGCGTGCCCGTTGCCGGTCGGGTGATGTCGCCCGTGCCCGTTGCGATGTTCAAGTCCGTAGACGACGCCGCCGTCGAGGTTCGCCTTCAGCCGCTTGTAGCCGCTCGGTGCGGAACCTTCGCGCATGCACCTGAGAACTTCGCCGCCGTCGCCGGTGGCGCAGAAGTCCGGCTTGCCGCAGACAAGGCAGGGGTGGTCACGGTTGACGGGTTGCCATACGGTGTCGGCCATATCAGTTACCTCTCGGATCAAACAGCCCCGGCTCATCGCGCCGTGCGGCCTTGTGCCTGCGATCAATGTCCAGCTTGCGGAAGGGATGCGCGGGATCGCTGCGGAAGCTCAGCACGTCGGCCAACTGCGCCGCGTTCAGGGTGTGTACGTTGTCCCACACGAAGGGCCCGTCATCGCTTTGCCATGCCGGGATTCGCAGTAAATGCACGCCGTGCCAGGTGACTTTCTTCGCTCGCTGAATGATGAACCCCGGTCTTGATTCGACGTGGATCGTGCGTCCGCTGGCCGGTCCGATGCTCGCAATGACGCCGTTGAATACGCTGAGTGTGTCCCTCTGCGCCCTACCCAGCCGCTCATCGGCGATCTTGGTTTCGACGATCATCATGTGTTCCACCTCGCGGCTCCCGATGGCGTCTGTGACCGACTTGAACCGATGAAAGATCAGGTCGCCGTCGGTGACGCTCAGGCCGCGCGTCGATGCCTCGCAGTGATCGCCTACCCAATGGTGGAACCATCCGGGCGCACCGCAGCATGGACAGGTTGGCTTGCGCAGCCGACTCACCCAGCAACCCTCCCGCGAGCGATCGCCGCCGTCGCCGGGTCGATCTCGAATCCGACCCACTTGCGGCCAAGCTTCTGCGCCGCCGCCGCCGTCGTGCCGCCGCCCAGGAACGGATCGCACACCAGACCGTCCATCGGGCAAAGCCTTTCCACCCAGTAGGCGGCCTCGGTGATGGCCTGCTGCCAGTCGTGATGCGACTTCTCTTTTCCGCCGCTCATCACGTCATGAACGATGATGCTGTTGTCGTGTCGGGTGCCCTTGACGAACCAGAGAACCGGCTTCCACACGGCGCGGACGCCGTACTCTCGCATCACGGTCGCGCCGCCGGAATGAACACAGGCGATCGTCCACCAGTAGCGCAGTTGCCCACGGAATGCGTCGATCGCGGCGGGTAGTTGGGTCTGGCCGACGTAGCAGATCAGGGAACCGCCTTCGGCCAGCTTCGCCGATGCGAACGCCGCCAAGTCGGGAAGCATCTTGGACGCCTCGCGGTCGTATGGCGGATCGGTGAAGATCAGGCTCACCGAACCATCGGCAACCCTATCGGCGTGCTGGCGGAAGTCGCCGATGATGATGCGCGTGTCGTCTGGTGGAGCGGCCTTCGTCGCCTCGATGCGCTTGGCGTCTCGTCCGGCTCGCTGGTTTTCTTCGCGCAGACGCTTGGCCTCGCGGTGAACCTTGGCGTTGGGGTCGCTGCGAAGTTTCGCCTTGGTCGCCTCATCGCCATGCTCGGCTACGAACTTGACGGCGCGGAGGGTTTCATGGCTCACGCCAGCGGCCTTGGCGACTTCGGCGCGGGTCTCACGCGCTGCCGAATCACTCCCGCAAATATTTGCGGAAGTGTTACCCGGCTTCCCCGGTGCGGTGCCCGCGTGATGTCGCTGCCGCTCTTTCGCACGCCGTGCGATAACCGCTTCCAGCTTCATCGCGAGCTCGCCACGACTGAACACGGTGAGGTTTCGGCGGCCAAGCTGATTCTGAATGATCCACGCCGTCGCCGCGTCCCGGTTCGGCAGGTCTACGTCGGCTGTGCGGAACCCCACGCCGCGCCGTTCGCAGATTTCCAGGCGGTTGTGCCCGTCGAGTAGGACGCCGTTCCAGACGATCAGCGCATCGCGGCAACCTTCGGCGACGATGGACGCTTCAAGTCCGGCGCGCTCCTCATCGGACAGCGGGGGGATCAGCGCTTCGAACTCAGGGTCGATCTTTGGACGCGCGGGGTTGCCCGCATTGGTGGGTATGCGTACGATCATGTGGTACTCCGATCTTGCCGCGCGTCGATTGGCGTTGCCGCGCGGCGTTGAAAACCCTCACCAGCGCGCTAACGCTGGTAAAGGTCGTTGGTGACGGGTCAGTTGGTAGTTGCGGATGCGGTCGCCCGAAGCTCTTTGATGCGCTCGCACGCCCGGCCCAGCGCCTTTGTCTCCACGCTGCCGTCGCCGAACAGGCCGCGGCAGTGCGCGTCAGTGACTCGGATGATGTGTCCAGCATCATCCAGAACCCGATCAACGTTAAGGTCATCCCCCTCAGCCGCTCGCTTGATGCGTTCGAGCAAGGCGAAGCAGTCGCCCGGCCGGATGCCGTGGTCGGCCCGCAGCTTGTCGAAGATCTCGTCCGAGTGGGAGGCCCACGCACACTGGAGGGCGTCGCGCAGGTCGCTGAGTAAGTACGCTTTCGATCGCCACTCGTCGCCGATCGCGTCCAGGTCCGCGATGGTCTTGAGCGCGGTCTCAAGATCAGATCGCGCATCCCTAGCCCACACGTCGCCGTCCGCCAGCTTGCCGACCTCTTCAAGCAAGGCGGCCACAATCTGTTTCGCGTCGGCCAACGTCTGGTCGTAGAACAGTGTTGCGGTGGGGTTTGCGATCGTCGCCTCCTCGCACAACTCATTCAGGAGGCGGAAGACGTGGCGATCGTTCAGGTGGTGCCCGACCCTGAGGCGGGTGGCGATCTCATAGGCCTCCTGCGATCCGTAGACACTCTGAATCGCGCCATGCACGTCTCTCATGCCACTGGTGATCCGAACGCCCAAAGCGTGCAGGTTCTCGAACTCGGCGGTCTTCGTTGCTACAATCGTCGTCATCACAAGTCTCCTTCACCGCACGAGTCGCCAGCTACAGGCAAGCGAATCGTGCGGTGCTGTTATGGGTATGGTGTGTTCAGCGGTCGGTGGTCGTGCCCGGCGTGAACCATCGCCACGAGATCACTCGCAGGCCGTGTTCCTTCCGCGCCGCCTCAACCGTCCGCCTGATTCGGCCTTGGGTTTCGGCTCCGGATTCCTCCGCGTCCGCCGCGAGAATGAGAACTGCGTGCGGCTGGGGTCTACCGGGTTTCGCTTTCGGGAGATGCTCGTCTAAGGTCGGCATGTGGTTCCTTCCGGTTGTGGATCAGCGGGTGACGTTGACCATCCGATCTTCGATGAACCGATCGAGGTCGCGCCGCCTATAGCGGACACACCTGCCGATCTTGGTGTACGGAAGCGGATACCTTTTCGTGGTGGCCCAGACCTCGAGCGTGTTTTTACTGACGCCCAAGTATTCGGCGGCCTGCTCGCGGGTAAGTAAGTCGGGGTTGCTGGGGGGTGCGGTGGTCATGTTCAATACTCCTTTGGGGTGGCTGTGTGTCCCTCCACCTAATCAGGTCAAAGGGGACACCCAAGGGGACATCGCCGCACCCTGCGCGCATGAAAAAACGCCGGTTTCCCAGCGTTTTTCAATGCGAAAAAAATCTCACCGTTTTTTAGGGGGGTGACATGTCACCCGGTGTCACCCCTCATCATCGTCGTCATCGTAGCCGTCTGCGATCCCGTTGCTCTTTGTCCCGCCGTGGACGGTTCGGGGCTGACCACTGGCCTTCTTCCAGGCCCCATACGCCAGGGAGCGCTTCACCGTTCGCGTGCTGCAATGCGCCTTATCTGCCAGGTCGGGCACGGTCCACCTGCGATAGGGGTCATTCTTGAGCAGCACCGCGATACGATCATCGGCGGTCCCATCCTTAGAATCCGAATCCGGCTCGGACGCCCGGTCCACCGCGTCGGCCAGCATCTCGCACACCCGCGCCATACGGCCATACCGCTCACGACGCGCCAGCCTTGACCACGCCGCGTAATCCTCATCGGAGCAGGTCTGCATCATCGCGTACGCCAGCGTGCCGGTGAACGCGGCGGGGTGCGCCTTCGGAAGCTCGCCGCCGTGATTCTTACCCTCCACGGCCACGGTCCCGTCGCCGTGGTTTCGCACGGTGAGGGTGCCGCCGCCCACGAGCGAGTCGAAGACCCCCAGCGCGCACCGAACGTAGTTGGGTGGCATTCCCGCCGGATGTTTGCGCTTCCCGTCCAGCCACGACACCAGCGGCGACACTTCGGGAAACCCCGTCAGCCACCCGCGCCGCGAGCATTCGACGATCGCGGTGCCCGCCGCTTCCGAGAGCTCGCCGCCCTCCACCATGCGAGCGTGATCCCAGCTTTCGGTAGTGGCCAGTTGACGGAACCGATCCGCGATGTCCCGGAACGTCCCGACGTAGAGTTGTTTGTCCTGCATGATGTATCCCTCTGGCCGGTTTGACCGGCCGGCGGACACGCCGGGATACGAGCGTGCCGCCGGCCAGCCACGGTGGTAGCTACTCCACCGTCCGGCATGGTGAATCTTACCGCGCGGCCTTCGTTCCGCGCTTGGTCTTAGGCTTCGCCGTCATTGTCGCAACCGCGCTCTCCACCGCCGCCGCCACGGGGGAATCGGACAGGCGAGCGTAAATCTGTGTCGCCCGGTAATCCCGGTGCCCCAGCGCCGCGCCCACCACGGGGAGGCTTGCTCCGCCGATCGCCAGCATCGCGCCCATCGACCTTCTGAGATCGTGGATTCGCAATCCCTTGATGCCCGCACGTTCACACACCCGCGCAAAGGCCCGGTGGGGTTGGCCGATGTAGGAGCGGACGCCCTTGTCCCGGCAGACGGGAAACACGTACACGGCTTCCGGTTCCGCCAGCGCCCGGCGTGTCTTGAGGATGTCCCGCGCCTCAGCGGCCAGGTGAACCGTCATCGGTCGCTCGTTCTTCGATTCGTCGGCGGGGACGATCCACACGCCCTTATCGAGGTCGATGCACTCCCAGCGCATCGCCCGGACGTTGCCGGATCGTGCCCCAGTGAAGAGCGCCAACCGGAACCAGTCCCGGAACGGTTGCGGTTCCTCATCGACCGCCGCCAGGAATCGCGGCAATTCCTCAGCCGACAGGAACCGCTCGCGGCTCTGCTCAGAGAACAGGTCAACGTGATCGGTCGGGATGTCGCCGGTGTGAAGCTGGCGTTTCTTGGCGAAGCGGTACAGCCGACGGATGTATTGAATCCCCCGGTTCGCGGTGCGCTTGCCGCGTTCGGTGGCGAGCTTGCCATGCAGACGCGCCACGTCCCCCGCCGTGATATGTGACAGCTTGCGGTTGTGGAGTGACTTGAGCGCCGCGTTCCAAAGCGATTCCTCACTGACGATCGTCGCCGGCGCGGATCGGATCAGCGCGTGCTCGCTGTGGTAGACCGCCTGCACTTCGCCCAGGGTGTATTCGTCGCGTGCATCGCGCTTGGCCTGCGCCGGGTCTTTCCCCTGCGCCATGGTGGCCGCGTGAGTCGCCGCGAGCTTCCGCACGTTTTCGAGGCTGATGTCCTGCACGTCCCCCAGCTTCACCCTCACCTTGCGACCCGCGAACTTGCGGACGAAGTAGTAGGCCGCGTGCCCGGCCGGGGTCAACTGGATCGCCAGTCCCGGCGTCACGGTGTCGTACACGTAGACGCGGCCGCGCGTCGGTGGGGGGAGCTTGCCGATGTCCCTGACGGTGAACCTGAACCGCAGCGGTTGCCGCTTTCCTGATTCGTCCACGATGCGAAGCTGGGGTTGTGTCATGCGCGGTGCCTCCTTGTCTTAGCGTTCAGCCGGTCGGCTCAGTGTTGGCCGGTGCCACCCAGGTGCCACCTGCGGCGTCCGGTTGGGTGTCAAACCGTCAAGTTTGGGTGGCACCATGATAGCGTGATTGTACCGTGTTTTGCAAGGTCAATCAAGCGCCGTCAAGTTTGGGAAGGCTGAACGTTGGCGGGTGTTAGGAAGGTTTTTGGTGCCTTCCAAGCTGAATGTTGCCGGTTCGAGTCCGGTCGCCCGCTTTTTGTATTGCGATGGGTTCTGTTTCAACACCGACGCCGGGGGCGTGGGATGACGGCTGCACCCAGCGCCAGGAGCGTCAGCGCGGCCGGTTCGGGCGGCCACTCATCGTTGTTGATACGGATGCTGCCTTACTTACGGGATACCGGGCGCGCGGATCGTGGTGGTCCAGGGCTATCATCCTTATCGGAGCCTCTCTCCGCCGGGCAGCGGCCAACGTCGCCCCTGGATTCGGCCGATAGAGGGTAAACCATCCATGTTCCGCGAACCCGCTCAACCTCCTACCATGTCGCCGGACGCCGGCGCGCCGCCTGGGCGACGCCCGTCGCTTGAGTTCATCGCCTCGCCAAAGCGGGGGCGGCGAAGGGGTTCGCGGTTGCTGCACTTTCTGGTGATTTCGCTGGTGTTCTATGCGGCCTGGTGTGGTCTGCTGTACCTCGTTCAGGACTCGATCCTGTTCCCCGCGGAGATGGCCATGCCGCCGCGCATCGGCGGGCCGCCGGAGGGGGTGATCGTCCTGCGCCGCGAGATCGAGGACGGTCAATCCGTCGAGGGATGGCTGTACCCGGCCATTGAGAAGGGCGAAGCCGGTCCCGCGCCGCTGGCGGTGCTGTTTCACGGGAACGCCGAAGTGATCGACCACCAGAACTGGCACGTCGAGCACTACCGCAACATGGGGTACGCGGTATTCCTGCCGGAGTACCGCGGTTACGGGCGCGCGGGCGGAAGCCCCTCGCAGCGGGGCATCGTGGAGGACTCGGCTTTTCTTCTCGACGAAGTGCTCAAGCGGACGGACATCCACCCGGAGAAGGTGATCTTCCACGGGTGGTCCATCGGCGGGGCGATCGCGGCGCAGGTCGCGGCGAAGCGCCCACCGCAAGGGATGATCCTGCAGTCAACCCCGGCGAGCGTCGCGGAGATGGCGTGGCGGTACGGGGCGCCGGGGTTTCTGGTGAAGAACCCTTTTCGAACCGTGGACGCCCTCAAGGCCGTGCCGCGCCGTGCGCTCATCATCCACGGGCTGAACGACTCGATCGTCCCGGTGAGTCACGCGCATCGTCTGGCGGCGGCCAGCCCGCTCACCACGTATGCGGAGTTTCCGGCCGGGCACAACGATCTGCCTAATCCCGACCAGGAAGCCAACTACTGGCTTCGCATTCAGTCGTTCCTCAATGAACTGGAACCCCAGCGGAGAATCGCCAGTCCCTGGCGGGCGCCGCAGGTTGGACGCGGGACCGCGGGTCAGACGCCGGACGACAAGTCCCGGCCGACGCTCCTGAAGGATCCGTAAGGCCTGGTTCGACTGGTTGTTCATCCACCTCACTGCGCGGGTTCGATCCGGACGACCAGGCGGCGCGCCGCGAACTGCGCCTGATAAAGCTCCGCGCGCTCGCGGTGGGTCGAGAGAAGGAACGACGAACCGGTGTAATGCGACTCAAACATCCGCTGCACGGCGATGCTCTCGCCTAGCGGTGTGAGGTCCATGATGGTGTCCACGACTTCGCTCAGCTCGTACCACGGTTGCTCGCGGAGGATCACGTGCCAGCGGGGGAGCGCCGCGCGAAGCGCGGGC
>JBGTFI010000269.1:0-1825 GCA_041747335.1 Phycisphaeraceae bacterium
GCGCACGCCGACGGCCAGCCGCACCGCCACCGCCAGTCGGACCGCAACCCGCACCGCCACCGTGACGCGGACCGCAACCGTCACTCGTACGCCGACATTCACCCGCACGGCGACGGGTACGTTCACGGTGACACCGACGCCGACGTCGACGCCAACGCGAACGTCGACGCGAACCGTCACGGCGACCGGGACCGTGACCCTCACGCCGATCCCGTTCCTGGAGGCGCTGATCCTCACCAATCGCGGGTGCTTCGAAACCGGGCAAAACCCGGTCTTTGCGATCGGAGAAGCGATCCAGATCGGCTACCGCGTCAACGCCCCCCCGCCGCCGCTGCAAGTGCAGGTGGTGATCATCGACATTCCGCCCGGCAGCGGCGGGACCGTGATCCTCGACGCGCCACATTCGACGAATCAGAACTTCTTCTTGAATGCGACGGTCGGGCCGCCCCTGGGGATCGAAACGGTGGTCATCCAGGCCGAGGCTCAGGAACTCTTCTCGCAATCCCAGTGCAGCTTCCAGGTGATCTCCGTGGACGAGTGCGACACGGCCTGCGACTGCCCGACGGGCCAGAGGTGCACGATCAACGGTTCAACCGGAGTATGCGAGATGGGTGACTTTCCAGTCTACTGCTGCAGCATGGGCCTCTGCCCGATGGGCGCCCTCTGCCAGGAGGCCGGCGGCGGCCCGTTCCTTCCCTGTCCTTGACCGCGCGGATGAACGCGCCGGGGGTGGCGGCTGAGGCCGCCCAAGCGGGCGTTGGCATCGGCAAGCCGTGCCACGATTCTGCGCCCGCGCAAAGCGCCGCTCGGCCTACGTCACCAACGGCTTCCGGTCCTTCCGGCCCGCCCGGCCACCCACACTAATCCACGATGAGAGCGCGCCCCCTTTCGTACCCGCTACCCCGCCTTACGAACGGAGCGGTGCACCAGGCGCCGAGCTAGGGCCCCAGCACGCTCCCGCTGGGCAGTGATGGGCACTCGCAATCAAATCGCGGACCCGGCCCTTGAGTGCATCAAGTTCCTGGCCGAGAGAGGTAAGATAGTTACGCACGTCCATAGATGTTCAAGCCGAACGCGCTGGCGATGACCCGCCGGCGCACGGTGTCACGCAAATGGGAGCACAGCTAAAGCCGGCCAGGTCCATCGCCTGGTTCGGCCGGCTCAAGCCACGATCTTCAAAGCTTCCCCTCTGTTGTGGAGGAGAACCACCTGGTCGCGCCGCAATGCGAACTCGGCATACGTCTGGCCCTCATCGTCACTGAACTCCACTTCGTAGGCGTCCGGAGCGAGGACATCCACGACCGTGCCGACTTCCCCCCGCTTGAGCTTACGATCCGGGAGATCCTCCAGTAACGCCACCGTGTCGAGTACCCTGATGCGTCTCGTTCGCTGAGCCATTACCGCTTCCTCCGCTTGACGTAGCAGGTTGTCAGCCGCGGCTCTCTCTTACCACGGATGACGATCCAACCGCTACGGACCATCACCCTTCCCAAGGGCGTGACCATCCCGAAGTCGATTGTGTACCGCTGGCCGTACGCATCGCGTTCACCGAGCTTCGCCTCCCCGCTCCGCGCCACCTCCAGCAACCTGGCCCGCAGCTTCGGAGCATCAGCGGCTGTCCATCCGAGCGACGCGGCGAAAACACGGGCCTTGTGCCGTCCCCGGGGGCTGTCCGGACTCAAGCAGTAGTCCGTCAGCTTTCGCATGTCGACGATTGCTCGCCCTCCGTTCGGTAGACGCACGCGAAGACATTATGCGGTCGACATGCGTGCGGCAAACTCGTCGCAAGCGGCCGAACGCCTTGCCGCCGAGCGGCCGCGGGCGA
>JBGTFI010000270.1:0-2730 GCA_041747335.1 Phycisphaeraceae bacterium
GGCCTCACGCAGCTTGGCGATGATCTGTTCGGGGCTGTGCCGCTTGCGTCGTCGTCGTTCGCTCATCGAGAGCCTCCTTGGCCTGACGGCCGGCTGAGACTCTCATAACATCCGGATCAGAAAAGGGGGAGCAGGTCACCCTGGCGACCCTCGGAGGTCATAGCCGCAGGCGCGACAATACCCGGGCTGATGACGACGACGTAACCGCAGGATTACCTCAGTTGCAGGCCAGATGCACAGAAGCGCGACGAGAAGCCAACAGGGGTATTTGAGGGTATGACCGCTCCATACTACGCCACCCCCTAATGAGTAGTTGAACCGACGCCACTCAAAGGCCGGCCCATCTTCAGGGTAATCCATCAGAATGCCCACCGAATGAAGAGACGCAGTTGCCTCACGTCGTTTGCTGATGGAATGCGCACCAATACCGAAACTCCGGTTTGTCGGCGGCGGCGGCTCATGGGACGAAAGCATGGCGGTAATGACGCCTACCGAGTAAGAAACATTCACACTTGACCCCGAACTCAACCATGGCACTTCGACTGCAACAACCCAGTAATACGACACCGCCCACATCACCACCGCCATGATGGTCGCGGTAGTCAGGAGGATGGTCAGGGTTCGCCGCATCATCCCTCCGATACGGCGCCATGGTGGGCGATGCCCACCCTACCCTTTACTCCGGCAGGGGACATGATCCGCCGTGCTTCTCGTGGTAGTCCTGGTGGTAGTCCTCGGCGGCGTAGAACTCCGCGGCCGGTTCGATCTGCGTCGCGATACGCTTCCCGCTGAACTTCTCCGACTGCTGGAGGCGCTCCGTGAACGCCCGGGCCTGGGCGAGCTGCTCATCGCTCGCGGCGAAGATGGCTGAGCGATACTGCGTACCGATGTCCGGCCCCTGGCGGTTGACCTGTGTGGGGTTATGGAACTTATAGAACCAGTCGAGCAACTCGTCGTAGGTCACGCGCTTGGGGTCGAAGGTGACGCACACCGCCTCCGCGTGGCCGGTCGTGCCGGAACAGACCTCCTTGTAGGTGGGGTTCGTCGTGGTTCCGCCCATGTATCCGGAGACGGCGTTGACGACGCCGGGGATCTGCTGGAAGCGGTCCTCGACTCCCCAGAAGCACCCGCCGGCGAAATAGGCCGTCTGCGTATCAATCGGCCGGGATTCGGCGGGCAGTTCGGCGCCGTTTGCGTAGAACATCAATGACGCGGAGTTGAGACAGTAGCGCAAGCCCGTGGGCTTGGGGCCATCGTCAAACACATGCCCCAGGTGCGCCCGGCAGCGCTCGCACTGGATCTCCGTGCGGACCATCCCGTGGCTGGTGTCGCGCTCGTAATGGATGTGCTCACGATCGGTGGGCTGAAAGAAACTCGGCCAGCCGGTGCCCGACTGAAACTTCGCCTCCGAGGTGAACAGCGGAAGCGAGCACAGCCGGCAGACATACGTGCCCTGTTCCTTGTTGTCCAGCAGTCCGCCGCAGAACGCCTGCTCCGTGCCTTTGTCGAGCAGGATGTGGCGTTCCTCATCGGTCAGTCCCCGCGCGAGTTCCGCGATCCGCTCATCCGAAAGCTTCGTCAGGTCATGCCCGCTGCGCGAAAACCGCTGTGCCTCTTGCGTTTTCACTTGGTCTGTCTCCTGTGCCTGAACCAGTGCGGCGAGCGTCGGGCCCTGTTGATCGTCACGAACGCCCATGCGCGCCGCCGCCACGACCAGCCACACGGCCGTCGCCCCGATGCAGAAAAGCTCAACCGTCTGAAGGAACTTCATCGTAGTGGCTCCTGGTTACCCATGTTGTTCCGACGAATTATAGGATAGTCGATCGCCCCGATGGGTTACATGCAAAAAAAAGCGATCCGCCAGTGGGGCGGGCGTCTCCCCCGCCTTCAGGCCGAAGCCTTCAAATCAGAGTATTCGATCCTCCTTCTGCGCCGAGTCCGCCTCGTCGCGGCGCCCCCGCGATCGCGGGCGAGGCACCCGCGCCACCTCTCGTGCCTCATGCCCGAACCGGCCACCCTTACCCCCCCGGCCGGGTCATGGACCCCGGATCCAGCAGCTTCCTGAGCTTTGCTTCCTCGATCAGGCCTTTCTCCACCACCAGCTCCCGGATCGTGCGTTTCTTCTCGAAGGCTTCTTTGGCGAGCTTGGCGGCGTTGTCGTAGCCGACCACCGGCGCCAGGCTTGTCACCATCATCAGCGACTGCTCGATCAATGCCTGGCACCGTTCCCCATTGACTTCCAGTCCCTTGAGCAGCTTTTCGACAAAGACCCCGCTCACGTTCGCCAGCAGGTTGATCGATTCCATCATCGCGTCGGCCATCACCGGCATGGCGACGTTAAGCTCGAAGATCGAACCCACGCCCCCGAATCCGCCGTACGTGATGGCCGCGTCGTTGGCGATCACCCGCGCGGAAACCTGGATCACCGATTCGCAGATCACCGGATTGACCTTTCCGGGCATGATCGAGGAGCCCGGCTGAATCTCCGGAAGCATCAGTTCGAAGATTCCGCAGCGCGGACCGCTGCCCAGGTGCCGGATGTCGTTGGCGATCTTGGAAAGCGAAACCGCGATCGTCTTGAGAAGTCCCGATGCCGCGACGAATCCGTCCTTGGCCGCCTGGGCTTCGCAGTGGTTGGCCGCCTCGACGAACTCGACGCCCGTGCGGGCTTCGATCGCGTCGGCCGCGCGCTTGCCGAACTCCGGGTGGGTGTTGATGCCCGTCCCCACC
>JBGTFI010000271.1:0-3969 GCA_041747335.1 Phycisphaeraceae bacterium
TGTCTTTCTTGAGACGCATCCCGATCCTTCGCGCGCCGAATCAGATGGGGCGACCATGCTCCCGCTGCCTCGGGTGCTTGAGTTGCTGGAGGAATTGGCCGTACTCCGCGAAGCGGTCAACCGCACCCGCCCCCAGCGCACCGCATAAGCTCGGCCGTGGGCCGGATGTTCAGTGGGGCGGGCGTCTCGCCCGCCTTTGCGGCGAAGCCGCCTATCGCTTGGCCGTTCAATTCACTCCCGGTGGCGGGCGAGACGCCCGCCCCACTGCGTGCCGGCGTCACAACCCCTTCGCATTCAGCTTCACCCGATACAGCGACGTCCGCGCCGTGATGTAGAGGACATCCCGCGCGTACTCCCCGAAGGCGCAGTTGGCCGGGTGTTCCGGCACGGCGATGGTCGCCACACGTTCCCCCTTGCGGTCCCAGACCTCAATCCCCGCAGCCGTCGCCGCGTAAAGCCGCCCCGCATCATCCATCGTCATGCCGTCCGCGCCGCCCCTTTCGGGTTTGGCGAACACACGCTTGCGCGCGAGTGTCCCATCGGTGTTCACCTCGTAGGCGTAGATGGTGTGGCCGGCTTCGTCCGCGACATACAACGTCTCCTGCTCCGGCGAGAGGATGATGCCGTTGGGCCGCACCAGGTCGTCGATCACGCGGATCACCGTCCCATCCGGATCGATGTAATAGACGCCCTCGACCGTCATCTCCATGTCGTCCCGGCCGCCGTAACGCGGATCGGTGAAGTAGATGCCCCCGCGTTTGTCGATCGTCAGGTCGTTGGGGCTGTTGAACTTCGTGTTCTCGTAGCGGTCCGCCAGCACGGTCTGCCCGCCATCGGGATCGAAGCGGATCACCCGCCGCTCGCCCCCCTCGGCCGCCCCCTGGCAGGCGATGAGGCGATCGCTTCGGCGGTCGAACATCAACCCGTTGGCGCGTCCGGCGGGATCCAGGTGGACCTCGGTCTTTCCGGTGGCGGGATCGAACCTGAGAATCCGATTATTGGGGATGTCCGTGAAGTACACATTCCCCGCGCGGTCCGAGGCCGGCCCCTCCGTGAATCGATACCCTGTCGCCACCTGCTCGACCTTCGCACCTTCGGGCACCAGCGGCCTGGCCGGCCGGGCATCCTGGGCGAAGGTGAGGGCGGCGGTCAGGGTGAGTATCATCAGCACGAAAAGGTGAAGAGTTTTCATGGCGGAGCATTGTAACCTCAAGCAGCGCAGGAAATGAGCGGCAAGCCGGCCACGAACCCGACAGACGAAAAGCAGGCGTGGCAGCGCGTGCGGGAGATCATCGGCGGGGAAACGCTGACGCTTCCTCCGCGGGCATCTTCGGGCCTGCGGCGCGACCTTACGGGGGTGATATCGCATCTGGCCCGGTGCAAGTTCGCGGCGAAGATGATCGGCGCGGAAAGGCGCATCCTCGAGCTGCGCTGCGGGGAGGGGTTGGGCACGCCGATCCTCGGCGAGCAGGCGACCCGCTACCTGGGCGTCGATCCCGATTCGGCCGCGATCGAGGCGGCGCGGGCCGCCTGGGCGGGTGAGCAAGTCGAGTTCCGATGCGGCGATGTATTGGCCGGCCGATTCGGCGTGTTTGACGCGGCGGTGTGCCTGGACCTGGCGGACGGGAAAAACGGGAGCTGCATCGAAACGATCCTCGATGCCCTCGCGGAGCAGGTGGCGGGTGAGGGGGTCGTCGTGGCCGGATCGGCGTTGATGGGTGACGAACTGATCGGCGCGGCGGGGGAGCGCTTTCACAACGTGCTGCCGTTTGTCATGCACGGTGAAATGGTGCGCGCCGGTGTGAGCGCCGATGCCGCATACGCGATCGTGGTCGCCTGCAATCGAAGGACGGAGGGCGGGGCATGAACGGCACGCGTACTTCTGACCACAAAGCGCCCATTCTGCTCGGCCCGATGCACGCCTATCACCTGCGCCGCACGCCGCGACGCCTGCTGTACACCCTCAGCTACTACCGCTTCGCCGCGGCGCTGATCGGTGAGGCCAAACAGGTGCTCGACGTCGGTTGCGGCGAGGGTCTGGGCACCCGGGTGCTTGCCCAGCAGTGCGGCCGGGCACACGGCATTGACTTCGATGAATCGCTCATCGCCGTTGCGAAGGAGAACGCCCGCGACGAAACGAAACTTTCCTTCGCATGTGAGGACATGCTGGATGCTGAACCGGCGGGCTACGATGCGGTCGTCACGCTGGATGTGATCGAACACGTCCTGCCTGAACACGCCGAGGGCTTTGTCGCCGGGCTGGCGGCGCGGCTGCGGCCGTTCGGTCTGGCGGTCGTGGGCACGCCCAACGAAACGTCGAGCGTCTACGCCTCCCCCGCAACCAACGCCGGCCACGTGAATCTGTACAGCGGCGATCGCCTGCGCGAGCAGATGGAACGCCGCTTCACGCAGGTGTTCATGTTCGCGGCGAATGACGAGGTCGTGCATACCGGGTATCTGCCGATGGCGCATTACCTGATCGCCGTCGGGTGTCGGCCGCGCGCCTAGGATGAGGGGACAGCCATTGCCCATGAGAGGACATTCATTGGACATGAGAAACGCACAAGTCTCTGGCTGGTGGACGCTGCGGACATGCGGGCTGATCGTGATCGCGGTCATGGTCGCGCTGTGCATCACGCGCGCGGGCGCGCAGCCGGTCGCGCCGGTGAGGGAGGTCGAAATACCCCCGCCGCTGACCCAATACATGGGCAGGGAGATCGCCCAGACGATGCACTGGCTGGGCGCCGAATGGCTCATCCGCGAAACACGTGAGAAGGAGGAGAACCCGGCGCTGGTGATGAAGAACCTCGGCCTCAAGCCCGGCATGACCGTGGCCGACCTCGGCTGCGGCAACGGCTTCTACACCACCCGCCTGGCCAGGGCCGTGGGAGAGGCGGGCAGGGTCTACGCCGTCGAGATTCAGCCCGAGTACTTCCCCCTCCTTGAAGAACGCGCCCGCGAGGAGGGCCTGACCAACATCCAACCGGTCCTCGGCACTCTCATCGACCCCCGCCTGCCCGAAGCCTCGTGCGACCTCATCTTCCTCGCGGATGTGTATCACGAGTTCTCCCACCCCGTCCACATGCTCGCCGCCATCCGAAAGGCCCTCAAACCCACAGGCCGGGTCGTCCTCCTCGAGTTTCGCGCCGAGGATACCCTGGTTCCCATCAAGCCCCTGCACAAGATGAGCAAAACGCAGGTGGAGAAGGAACTGACCGCCAACGGCTTTCGGCCGGCCGGGGCTTTCGACGGGTTGCCGTGGCAGCATATGCTGTTCTTCGAACGGGATGATGCGCCCCCGGCCAAGCACGAAACCCAGCCCCCGGCCGGGGCATCCAATCAGCCGGAATCAAACCCGGAGCATCAACCATGAGCGAGATCAAGCGAGTGCTTCTTGTAGGCCACTGCGGCCCGGACACCTGGGCGCTCAAGAGCTGGGTCGAACGCACCCTCAAAGATCTGCCCGTCCAGACCGTCAGCGATGAAGCGGACCTGGAACATGCCGATGGCGACACCCTGCTGCTCATCAACCGCGTCCTCGACGGCGGATTCGACGAGGACGAGGGTGTGGACCTCATCCGCAGGCTCAACGAACGCCCCAATCCGCCGCTGATGATGCTCGTGTCGAACTACGCCGATGCGCAAGGGGACGCCGAGGATGCGGGCGCGTTGCCGGGCTTCGGTAAGAGTGACCTGGGCTCGCCGCAGGCGACCAGACGGCTGACACAGGCGGCGAACGGCGTCAGGAGCGATTCTTAGGCCCGATGTGCTGCCTCTTTCTCCCGTCGATCACATCTCCCTCACCACCTCCGCCAGCCGCCGATACCTCTTGTACAACCCTTCATACACCTCCCCCGCCCCGCGATCCGGCCTCACCACCTTCACCCGCGCGCCGTTGCCCTTCCCCCCCGTCATCCCCCGGATCGCCGCACCCGGCGACTCAAAGCCCGAAGCCTCCTGCCCCGCCGC
>JBGTFI010000272.1:0-6027 GCA_041747335.1 Phycisphaeraceae bacterium
CCGTTCGCCCCAGCACCCGCGAAGGGACGATCATCGGCGGACCTTCCCGCCTGGACGACCCCATCGCCATCAAGAACCCCGTCATGGCGGACCTTGTGGGAACCGAGACGTTCGGCTCAACCACCGCGAACCTCGCCATCGAACATGTGTCGGTCACCTGGCTGGGCGAAACATCCAGCCACCAGCTTGGCGGGTATCTTCATTCAATGAACCAGGCGTTCGCGGCCGGTCACGTGCAGCGCATCCCCGGCAAGGATGTGAAATGGCGCTACACCGGCAACTGGCACAACTGGCGGTGAGGCCGGTAGGGTCCGCTCTTGCGGACCATTCCAATGGCGTGAACGGACCTGGTCCGCATTAGCGGACCCTACGTTGGGGTCTGTTATCATGGGGGACACCTTTCAGGAGATCGCCCCATGCGCCCATCTTCCCACGCACCGACACGCCGGGGGTTTCTGGCTGCGTCCGCCTCCGTGCTGGCCGCGCCGATGATCGTCCCTTCGCGGGTGCTGGGGCGAACGGGCACGGCCCCCAGCTCGCGGATCACGATGGGGTTCATCGGGATCGGCATCCAGGGTGAGATGCACGTGCGCCACCTCTCGCGCTACGAGGATGTCCAGATTCTCGCCGTCTGCGATGTGTACGAGAAGTTCCGCGAGGTGGGCCGGGGCATCGTCAATGAGGCCTACGCAGCGCGCTCGGCTTCGGGAGCGCCGGCCGCGGGTTGCGAGGCTTACCTCGACTTCCGCGAGCTGCTCGCGCGCGAGGACATCGACGCCGTCCTCATCGCCACGCCCGACCACTGGCACGCGATCCCCGTCATCCAGGCCGCCCGCGCCGGCAAGCACATCTACTGCGAAAAGCCGCTCTCGCTGACGATCGACGAGGCCAAGCGCATGGTCCAAGCCGTGCGAAGGCACGATGTGGTCTTCCAGACCGGCAGCCAGCAGCGTTCGGAAGGCAACTTCCGCTACGCCTGCGAGCTGGTGCGCAACGGGTACATCGGGCAGCTCAAACAGGTCTATGCGAACATCGGCGGGCCAAGCGGCCCGTGCGACCTGCCCGAAGAACCCGTGCCCGACGGGCTGGACTGGGACTTCTGGATCGGCCCGGCGCCCTGGCGTCCGTTTAGCGCGATTCTGCGGCCGCCACATAACAACACCTACCCTGCCTGGCGCAACTATCAGGACTTCTCCGGCGGAGCGATGACCGACTGGGGCGCGCACCACTTCGACATCGCGCAGTGGGGGATCGGCGCCGACGGGTGGGGGCCTGTCGAGATCACACCGCCGAGCGGGGAAAGCCACCCGCGGTTGACGTACCGCTATGCCGACGGCGTGGAACTGATCCACGGCGGGCGCGAGCGCAGCCGCGGGGCGCTCTTCATCGGCACGGAAGGGTGGATCGAGGTCGATCGCGGGCACCTGCGCTCCGAACCGGAACACCTCATCCGCACGCCGATCAAGACCACGGATATTCACCTCTACCAAAGCCCCGGCCACCACCGCGACTGGCTCACCGCCATCCGCGAGCGTCGCCGGCCGATCTGCGATGTCGAAGTGGGCGCCAGCACCATCATCGTCTGCCACCTGGGCAACATCGCGTATTGGCTCGGCCGACCGATCCGCTGGGATCCGGCCGCCCAGACCATCCTCGGCGATGAAGAAGCGGCGCGGATGATGGCCCGGGCGTCGCGCGCGCCGTGGCGGGTGTGAGGGCCCATCGTAGGGTGCGTCAAGCGCAGCGGACGCACCGCATGAGGACTCACCCCACCCCCGGCAACCGCTTGCCCGGCATCGTCACGGTCTGGGCCTCCAGCGAACCCACGGGGTAGGAGCAGTAGTCGGCCGCGTAGTAGCCGCTGGGGCGGTGGTTGCCGCTTTGGCCGACGCCGCCGAAGGGAAGGGCGCCGCTGGCGCCGGTGGTGGGGCGGTTCCAGTTGATCAGCCCCGCGCGGACGTGTCGGAAGAAGCGCTGATAGAGCGCCGCGTCGTCGCTGAAAAGGGCGCTCACCAGCCCGTACTTCGTGTGGCTAACTTCTTCGATCGCGGCATCGAAGTCGCTCACTCGGATCACTTGAAGCAGCGGGCCGAAGTGTTCGACATCCTCTCGGCCGTCGATGTTCGTGACATCGATCAATCCCGGGCGGAGCATCGCGGGGCAGGTTTCCAACGCCGTCATGCGCACCAGCGCCTCGCCGCCGCGGTCGATGAGGTCATCCTGCGCCGCAAGCACCCTGGCGGCGGCGCGTTCGTGGATGAGCGGGCCGAGGAAGGGTTCGGGCCGGTCGGTGTAACGCCCGACGCGCACCGTGCGTGTCATCTCCATCAGTCGATCAATGAATGCCTTGGCCTCATCATCATCGACCAGAATCAACCGCCGTGCGCACGTGCAGCGCTGGCCGGCGGTCATGTAGGCGCTCAGGATCGTCAGGTACGCCGCGGCGTCGAGATCCTTCGCACGATGCACCACCAGGGCGTTGTTCCCGCCCATTTCGAGGGCGATGATCCTGCCGGGTTGATCGGCGAGCGCCCGGTTGATGGCGATGCCCGCGGCCGTGCCCCCCGTGAAATAGACCGCGTCAATCGCCGGATGATTCACGAGGTAGATGCCCACCGGCGCCGCGCCCTGCGCGACGTGCAGCAGGCCGGGCGGAAGCTGTGCCTCCTGCCAGCACTCGGCCATCGCCTGCCCGAAGGCGGGGGTGAGTTCGCTGGGCTTGAAGACCACCGCGTTGCCCGCCAGCAGCGCCGGGACGATGTGCCCGTTGGGCACGTGGCCGGGAAAGTTGAAAGGCCCCAGCACCGCCGCGACGCCGAAGGGCTTGAAGCGCGTGGCCGCGCGGATGCCCTCCGATTCGCTCTCGCCGGGCGAGCGCCGCTCGTGATACGCGCGGATTGACAGCGCGATCTTGCCGATCATCGCCCCCAGTTCCTGCTTGGACTCCCACAGCGGCTTGCCGCATTCCCAGCTGATCAGCTCCGACAGCGCGTCGCGCTTGGCTTCAAGCACCGCGCGGTAACGTTCGAGCACGGCGATGCGTGATTCGAGGGGCGCATCGATCCAGTCCGGCAGCGCTTTGCGGGCCGCGGCGACCATGCGGTCGATCGCGTCGTTCGTGGTGACCTCCCCCTCCCACACGACCTCGCCCGTGGCCGGATCGTGGGAAGTCAGCGTCCGCGGATCGGTGTGGGTGGGGGCGCTCATGAGGCCTCTCGCGGTTTGTCGGGACGAAGCGGCGCGTAGCGCACCGGATCACCGGCCGAGACGCCCAGCGCCTCGGCGACATCGCGCCCAAGCGCGACCTCGCCTTCGCCGCGCGCTTCGACCTTTCCCAGGCAGGCGCGGTAGTCATCCCGCGCGTTGCTGATGATATGCGGCCCCGGAGTGTCGGGCGCTGGTTCGGCCGGTTCAAGCAGCGCCCCCACCGTCGCCTTGATGCTCTCGCGCACCGTGCGGATATTCGCGAGGGGACAGCGCACCATCGGACCGGCCTCGAAGATGTCCACCAGATCCGACTTCTCGAACCCCTCGGACATCAGAAGCTGAAGCGCCGGCCGCGTGCGGTCGTGGACCTGGCCGATCACCGCCTGGGCCTCGCGCGGAAGCAGCGCCACGTAGATCGGATAGCGCGGCATCAATTCCGCGATGAACTTCTTGTTGACCAGGCTAAGGTAATCGGCATCGGGGAAGTCGATGTCGAAAAAATGCCTGCCCAGCGCATCCCAGAAGTCCGAGTGGCCGCGCTCGTCGATCACCCCGCGCATCTCCGCGATGACGGTCGGATCGAAGCGCTGAGGGTGTTCCGCCAGCATGAGAAAGCGCGACAGCGAAAGGAACCTGCCCAGTCCGCCGCGGCGGTGGCTGGGACGCAGGAACAGGCTGCCGATCTCGCACGGGCCGTTGTGCTCCTCGACCAGGTGCAGGGTCTCGATCGTCTTGCGGACGTTAAGCACCTTCGATTCACTGAGGGCTCGCTTGATCTGATAGGCGTAGAACGGCTCGAACCCGCCGACTTTCGACGCCACGCCGCAGACGCCCGCGATCAGGTTCGCCGCGGTGTCCTCCATCACCAACAGGTAGGTCTCCCCGCCGGGCGATTCCGGCAGGTTGGCGAAGGTGCGCTGCGAGGCGGCGATGCGCTTGCGCAGCAGTTCGCGGTCCTTGGGAAGCGAAGTCAGCCCGAAGCTGGTCATGAACGCCAGCTCGACGAGCTGATCCAGATCGCTCATGCGCACGGGACGGATCACAAGCATGGAGGTTCACTCACTTCCTTGAGAGCAGAGGCTCCGCCAGTTCAACGAGCGTCTCTTCCACGATGCCGAGGACTTCGTCGATCTGGGCGTCGGTGATCGCGCCCACCGGGGGCAGAAACCGCACCCGCGCCGGGTTTTGCCCGGCAATGAACGCGATCACCCCGCGCTCGAAGAGGGCAAGACTCACCGTCTTCGCCTGCTCGGCGGTGCCCTCGAAGGGCGTGAAGGCGATCATGCTCCCCAGCCCGTACGGCCCTGCCAGCACGCCCGGCCGGCGCGCCGCGATCGCCTCAAGCCCTCGCGCGAAACGCTCGTGCACTTGCGCGATGCGCCCCTCCGGGCCGAAGTAACCGCCCTCACGAAGTTCGCGGAGGATGGCGATCGCCGCGAACATCGAGCTCGTCGCACCGGTGAACGTCTGGCTGATAAGCCCCGGCGCGGGCGCGTAGGCGTCGGTGAACAGCGTGGCGCAGACCTGGCTGAGCTTGCCGATCGAGACGATGTCCACAAACTCATCCAGCTCGAAGTGCTGGAACGCGAACGGGCGCGTCGTCCGCCCGAACGTCTGGACCTCGTCGAGGAAGACCGCCAGCCCATGCCGCCGCAGCGCCTCGATGATCGCCAGGAAGAACCCGCGTGTGCCGGGGTAGTACCCGCCCTCTCCCTGCACAACCTCCACCACCATCCCCGCGTGCCCGCCGGGATATCGGGCGATGTGGCTCTCGATCGCGGCCACGGCGCGATCGATGCTTCCCTCCGGCGAGGCGGCGTCATAGAACGGCACGTAATCGACCGCCACGGTGCGCGGCAGGCCCTTGCGGTAGGCCGGGCGATCGGTCACCTGCGACAGCGCCAGCGTCCTGCCCGCGAAGCAGTTCTCAAACGCCAGCAGCCGATCGGCCGGAAACCGCTTGTGGAACATGAGCTTGAGCGCGTTCTCGTTGGCCATCGCCCCGCTGGTCGAGAGGAAGCAGTGCCGCACCGCCGCCCCGCGCTCGCACGCCGTTTCCACCAGAAGCTCCGAAAGCTCGACGCTGGCCAGATCCTGCTGAAGATTCCCCTGCATAATCGTGTCGCGCAGTGCCGCGTCGAACGCCGCTTCGACCATCAACCGGTGGCTGTGCCCGAAGCCATGCACCCCGATGCCGGTGATCATGTCGTACTTCACGCTTCCATCGGCCAGCTCCACCAGCGCCCCGTTTCCCAGCCCGCTGCCCAAGTAGGGATAGTAAAGCTTGCCCCCGCGCAAAGCGGCGAAGCGCTCCAGCGTGCGATGGTACTCCTCCGCCCGGTCCGCGGCCGGGGGACGCACGCCGGTCAGCTTGCATTGATGCTCGGCGAGCGCTTCAAGCACCAGCCGCCGCGCTTCTTCGACGCGCGAATCACCAAGAAATTGCTGGGCGAGCGTGGGGGTCATGCGTCCGTGCCGTGAGGAGTGATCCTGATCTGATCCGCGTTTCCAGTCTACTCAAACAGCGATGGAACCGCCCGCTCCCCCCGGCCGGCGCGCCCCTCTCCCGGCCAATCGACCGGATGCCGCGCCAGCTTGAACATCAGCGCCGCCGTGAGCTTGGCGCGCTCCGTCAGGCTCTCCAGGAGGAGGTACTCATTCTCACTGTGAATGTCTCCCCCGCGCGGGCCCAGGGTGTCGACGACCGTCAATCCGGCCGCCGCCAGGCGGTTGCCGTCGCACACCCCGCCGCTCGGCTGCCAGCGCAGGTCCAGCCCCAAGTCCCGTCCGCAGTCTCGGATCATCCCCAGCAACCGCGCG
>JBGTFI010000273.1:0-1937 GCA_041747335.1 Phycisphaeraceae bacterium
GCATCTGGGTGACGAACACGCCGGGCGTGCTGGCCGAAACGACGGCGGACATGGCCTGGGCGCTGCTGATGAGCGCGGCACGGCGGGTGACCGAGAGCGACCGGGACACGCGCGCAGGCGGATGGCGGACGTGGTCGCCGACGGGGTTCCTGGGGACGGATGTGTTCGGCGCGACGCTGGGGATAGTGGGGTTGGGGGAGATTGGGGAGGCGGTGGCGAGGCGGGCGCGCGGGTTCAAGATGCGGGTGCTCTACCAGAGCCGGACGCGGAAGCCGGCGTTGGAGGCGGACCTCGGGCTGGAGGCGGTGAGCCTGGCGGAGTTGCTGGCGGCATCGGACTACGTTTCGCTGCATTGTCCGCTGACGCCGGAGACGCGGGGGCTCATGGGCGCGGAGCAGTTCGCGCAGATGAAAAAGACGGCCATCCTCGTGAACACGGCGCGCGGAGGGGTGGTGGACCAGGATGCATTGGTGGCAGCGCTGCGGGCGGGAGCGATCGGCGGCGCGGCGCTGGATGTGACCGATCCGGAGCCGCTACCGCTGGAGCATCCGTTGTATTCGTTCGAGAACGTCGTGATTACGCCGCACATCGCGAGTGGCAGCCTGGCGACGCGTTCGAAGATGGCGGACATGGCCGCGGAGAACATCGTGGCGGTGCTTTCGGGGCGCGAGCCGGTGAACCCGGTGAATCGCGCTTCGCCGCGAAGCGAAACTTGACACATAATGTCGGTAGAGAAGAAATAAGGGTGATGCGTCAGCCCCCGGCGCGCGTTCGTCCAATGCTGGATAGCCCCCGGAGTACCACTTGAGCAAGTCATCCAAACCGGCCGGAAACCTCTGGCTCGCCGAAGAGCTGTGGAAGCTGGACGCGATCGATTTCGGCGATTTCACGCTCGGCCGGACGGCGGTCCATTCGCCGATTTACATCAACCTGCGCCGCCTGATTTCGAATCCGAAGGCGCTGGCCAGGTGCGCGAAGATCATTAAAGAAGAACTCGAAGCGCTGATGTCGATGCGGAACCCGCACGTGCACCCGTTCACGCTGGTGGCGGGTGTGCCGTTTGGCGGGTTGCATGTGGCGACGGCGTTTTCGCTGGGTGTGAATACGCCGATGATCTACATCCACCCGCCGGCCACGGATAAAGCGGACGTGATCGAGGGCGCGTATGTGCGCGGGCAGAGCTGCCTGATTATCGATGACCTGATTACCGGCGGCGGCTCGATCCTGCAGACGGCGGCAACCCTTACCGCGGCGGGGCTGGTGGTGCGCGATGCGGTTGCCATCATCGACCGGCTGGAGGGCGGGCGACAGGCGCTGAAGGCGGCGGGGATCAACCTGATTTCGATCCTGACGCTCGAGCAGATTGCGAATTACTTGATGGCGGCGGGGCACATCACGGAAGACCAGTACCGGCCGACGATGGCGTACCTGGAATCGCGCAACGGCGGGTAGGAAGAGGTCACCACGGAGTTCGTGTTAGAGCACGGAGACCTGTCGTGGGCTGACGCCGAAGGTGCGGCGGCCGCGGCCGCGAAACGTGCTCGCAACCTGCCTCAGCGACAATGTTGCCCATGACCGCGCCCGCTGTTGCCATCCGTGTCCGGCCCGCCACACCCGATGACCTGGCGGCCATCAACGATATCTACAACTACTGGGTCGATACTTCGCCGGCGACGTTCGACCTGGAGCACATGGCGCTGGAGTGGCGGGAAGGGTGGTTCCGGGAGCGGGTGGATGGCGGGTACCCGGTGCTGGTGGCCGAGGTGGATGGTGTGGTCGCGGGGTGGGTGTGCCTCGCGAAGTGGAGCCCGAAGGCGGCGTATGCACGGACGGCCGATGAATCGATCTACATCGCGGATGGGTACCGGGGGCGTGGCGTGGGGAAGGCGTTGTTGGGCGCCGTGCTGGATGAGGCGCGGAAAATGGGCCTGCATGTG
>JBGTFI010000274.1:0-3574 GCA_041747335.1 Phycisphaeraceae bacterium
CTGGGCCCGCCGTGGCGCCGCGGTGATCCGCGCCAGGCGCGACGACCCCGCGACGCGCTGTTCGGCCAAGGCGGTATCCTCGGAAGCGTGCGGCGCGATGAGCGTCAATGCCTGACCGACCAAGTCGGCCGCGGGATAACCGTACAGGCGCGATGCCGCCTCATTGCACGAGGTGATCTGGCCTTCCGTGGTATGGATGATGATGGCTGGTTCCTCAGGATCCACGAGCACTCCCGACTTCCCACCCCCCCGACGCGTTTTCGGACGACCATCAAGGCCGATCGGCCGGTCCCGATCCGTCACCTGGGCGTGGATCAGGCTTGAGTGCGGACGGGGGCGAACCGATAGGGCCTCACGTTATGCCCGGAAGATCATTCTCAGAATAGTAGAACCCCGCCCTCGGGACGACTGCGCCTTGAATGCCTACCGCCTTGTAGGGAAATTGCTGAAGACGTGCGGGTAAACGGACGAAAAAGTTTCCGGAGTTCAGCCCCTACCGGGCTTTGACACGGCTTCGACACGGGGATATTGTGCTTTTCGGCCCGGTTTCCAGGGGGCCGGGCACGGCGCTCCCAGGCGCGACGCGGGTGTAGCTCAGTTGGTAGAGCACCACGTTGCCAACGTGGTTGTCGAGGGTTCGAATCCCTTCACCCGCTTTCGTTTTCTCCCTGTCCTCATGGCGGATCTTGTGCCACCGAGCCGCCGCACCTTGAAGCCATCCGCCTCAGCGCCAGGCCTCGGCGCCTCGCCGCCTGCCGAATCGGGCGGGCACGGGGTCTCGTTCAGCGAAGCCCTGCGCGTCTGGGTTCGTGTGGCGCTACTCTCCTTCGGCGGACCGGCCGGGCAGATCGCCGTGATGCACCGCATCCTCGTGGAGGAAAAGCGCTGGGTCAGCGAATCCCGCTTCCTCCACGCCCTCAACTACTGCATGCTCCTCCCCGGGCCGGAAGCCCAGCAGCTCGCGACCTACATCGGTTGGCTCCTGCACGGGTGGCGCGGGGGGATGGTGGCCGGGCTGCTCTTCATCCTCCCGGGGTTCCTGTCGATCCTCGCCTTGTCACTGGTCTACGCGCTCTACCAGAACGCCGCTCCCGTGGAGGCGATCTTCTTCGGCCTGAAGGCGGCGGTTGTGGCCGTCGTCATCGCCGCGGTCTTCCGCATCGGGTCCAAGGCGCTCAAGAACCGCATCATGGTGGCCATCGCCGCTCTCGCCTTCATCGGCATCTTCTTTTTCACGATCCCCTTCCCAGTCATCGTCCTGGGGGCGGGCGTGATCGGGCTGATCGGAGGCCGGCTCCGTCCCGACCTTTTCGCCGTCCTCAAATCCCACAACGCCCCCGACGATCCGCCCACCGCCCTCACCGATCACTCGAAACCACACACCGCGCCGTCGTGGCGGCGATCCCTCGGAATCCTCGCCCTCTGGCTGCCGCTGTGGTTCATCCCCATCGCGGCCCTCGCCATGCTTCTAGGCCCCCGTCACATCCTCACCACACAAGCGCTCTTCTTTTCCAAGGCCGCGGTGGTCACGTTCGGCGGGGCGTACTCCGTGCTTGCCTACATCGCTCAGCAGGCCGTCGAGACCCATCACTGGCTCCAGCCCGGCGAGATGCTCGACGGGCTGGGCATGGCTGAGACCACTCCGGGCCCGCTCATTCAGGTGGTCCAGTTCGTCGGTTTCATGGGCGCCTACCGCAACCCGGACCCCTTTCACCCCGTCACCGCCGCCGTCCTGGGGTCGTTCATCACCACCTGGGTTACTTTCACGCCCTGCTTCCTGTGGATCTTCCTGGGCGCGCCCCATATCGAGCACCTGCGGGGGCACAAGATCCTGGCGGCGGCGCTTTCGACCATCACGGCCGCCGTGGTGGGCGTCATCCTGAACCTTGCGATATGGTTCGGCATTCACGTCGCGTTCGGGGCGGTCGCCGAGCGGCGGGTGGGGGCCGTTCGACTTCTGATTCCGGACCTGGCGACCATCGACATCGCGTCGATCCTCGTCAGCGCCGGTGCGTTCCTGGCGATGTTCCGGTTCAAGTGGGGAATGATTCCGACCCTGATGGGAGCCGCCTGCCTGGGCGCGGTGTGGTTCCTGACCACGGGCCGGTGAGATCGGCCAAGAATCGCCCCTCACGCGCCCGCCGTCACCGGCCGATAAAGCGTGTCCCGTTCCACCGGCGTGAATCCCGCCTCAAGAATCGCCCGCCGCAGCGTCGTCGGCGTCACCTCTTGGTGCGTCGAAGCGCCCCCGACCTTCGTGATGTCGTACCACACCACCGTCCCGTCCATGTCGTCCACCCCGTAACGCAGCGCCACCTGGCTGAGCGCCAGCGTCTGCATGATCCAGAACGCCTTGACGTGCGGGAAGTTGTCGAGCATCAGCCGACTCACCGCCAGCATCCGCAGATCCTCCAGCCCCGTCGGGCCTGGAAGATGCTCAAGCTCCGAATCATCCGGCACGAACGGCAGGGGGATCACCGTCTGGAATCGTCCGGGATGTTCCGCCGCAAGCGCCTCATCTTGCGCCTCGCGCAACATGCAGAAATGGTGAATGCGGTCCTCCAGCGATTCGATGTGTCCGTACAGGATCGTGGCGTTGGACATCAGCCCGATCCGGTGCGCCTCGCGGTGGACATCCAGCCACTTGTCGCTGCGAATCTTCCCCTTGAACGCCTCATCATGCACACGGTCGTCGAACACCTCCGCCCCGCCCCCCGGAAGTGAGTCCAGCCCCGCCTCCTTCAGGTCGGTCAGAACGCCCGCCAGGTCGCGCGGCCGACGGTCGATCCGCGCCAGATGAACGATCTCCACCGCCGTGAACGCCTTAATGTGCAGCTCCGGCGCGGCCGAGCGGATCGCCCGCAGCATCTCCGTGTAGTACGAAAACGGCAAGAACGGGTGCAGGCCCCCGACGATGTGGATCTCCGTCGCGCCCCCGGCTTGGGCATGGCGGGCCTGCTCGGCGATCTCCTCGATCGCGTGCTCGTAAGCCCCTTCCTGCCCTTGCTTCCTGTAAAACGAGCAGAACTTGCAGCTCAGGGCGCACACATTCGTGTAGTTGAGGTGCCGGTTGACGTTGTAGTACGTGCGGTCGCCGTGCAGGCGGGTGCGGACCTCGTGGGCAAGCTCGCCCACAGTCCACACATCCCCGGTCCGCAACAACGTCAGCCCGTCCGCCGCGGACAACCGCTGCCCCTGGCGAACTTTGTCGGTAATGGGGATCAGGTCGCGGTCCATGCCGGGCATCATAGGGGGTTTGCGTTGTGAGTTCTGGGTCGGGGTTGTGGTTTGTGGGGAGTGACATGGGTGGCGCGGCGTTGGGGAAGTGTGGTAGATTGGTAGGGCGATGGCTGCACGAAGTCGATCCAACCGACCGCCCTACGAAGTCATGGCCGGGCGAAGCGCCCTACCCCCCCGCGAATCGGCCGACGATGCCCCCGCGCACGCCCAGGGCGGACCGCCTCTGAGCGTCGAGCTGATCGAGGCGTTGGCGCCCCGAGCGTGGCCGGCCGGGAGCAGCCTCGATCTGGACGGCTGGACGTTGCGTCGAACGCCCGGCGAGCCCACCCGACGC
>JBGTFI010000275.1:0-1838 GCA_041747335.1 Phycisphaeraceae bacterium
CACGATCAGCCTGGGCGCCGCGCGCGACTTCGCGCTACGGCGCTTCCCCGCGCTGTTCTTCACGCCTCTGCTGCCGCACCTGATCGCCGTCCTGATCGGGCTGCTGGCGCTCACGGTTCTGTTCGGCATGGTGCTGCTTGCGATACCGTTCCTGAATTACATCGGCGCGGTGCTGTTCGGATTGACGCTGCCGGTGGGGCTGCTGCTGGCGCTGGTCATGCTCGGTGGTGTGGCGGCGCTGCCACTGATCTATCCCGCGCTGGCGATCGAACAGGCGGACCCTCTTGAAGCGCTCAGCCGGGCGTACAACTACACGCTCGGCAAGCTCTGGCGGGTGGTGCTTCACACGCTGGTGATGTTTGCCTACGGGCTGATCACGCTGCTGTTTGTTCGTGCCCTGGTGTCGGCGGCGATCCTCCTGATCGCACTTTTCACGGCCGGGGGACTGGGCCTCTGGGACCAGATGGCGGCGCGGGAGCTTCTGTCCCTGGCGATCGACCTTCCACCCCGCGACCCGCGCGAGCTTGAGTTTTCTCAGTCCGTCATCGCTCGGTGGTTCGAGCTGGCCCGGCTGATTCCCGCGGCCTACGGATTGAGCTACTTCCTTTGCGCCCAGACGTGGTCCTACCTTCTGCTGCGCCGCGTCTGCGACGGGGCGGAACTGGACGAGATCGAAGCGGCGGACGCCCCGGACGCCCCGGACGCCCCGGACAACATGCGGCATGTCCGAGGAGGATCCTGATTCGCGCTTTGACACTCAAAATACCTTCCCATTACGATGAGGGCATGAAATCTTCGGCTGACAGGTTCTTCGGTGGCCTTATCGCCCTGCTTGTTTCGCTTTGTCTTGTCGCCTGCGATCCCATGGGGGGAGACTCCTACACTCCGATCGAGGACGACGAGGAGGCGCGCATCGTCACCCTGGCGCCGGCGATGACGCAGATCATCATCGACCTGGGGATGGGCGAGAACATCGTGGGCGTGGCGGAGAACGATCCGGTCGCCCCGGGCGGGGCCAAGGTCGTCGGGAACATCGCCAACCTCAACAAGGAGTCGCTCCTGGCGCTTCGGCCCACCCACGTTCTCGCTATGCGCATGGGCGGGGCGCAGGTTGAGGATCTTGAAGCGATGGCGCGGCGCGACGAATTCACCCTGGCCCTCTACCCCTATCCCCGCGGCATCGACGACGTGGGCCTGATCATCTGGAATGAACGCGAGTTCATCGGCGACGACCTGGTGCTCGACACGTTTCCCAGCCTGGGAACGATCCTCGACGCCCGCAGCGACGCCAGCGACCTCAAGTACACCATGCTGCATCGGCTCTCGAAAATCGATCAGGTCACGCAGACACTCAGCGCCACCAAGCCCAGCGTCCTGCTGGTGCTGACGGCGCAGTCGACGATCACAGCGTCCGGCCCGGGGTCGGTGCTCAACGAACTTCTTGCCGTCGCCGGCGCGGTCAATGCCGCGGCCGAGGCGGAATCCCCAGCGCCCATCTACACGCGCGAGGATCTCCTGAGGCTTAATCCCGACGTCATCATCCTGCTCATGCCCAATGCGTACCCGCTCAAGGCGATCCATGAGGAGCACCGGTTGGCGCTCTTCCGCGATCTGGACATTCCCGCGGTGCGCAGCGGCCGCATCCACCTCATCAACGACCCGGTCATCCTGCTCCCGGAGAGCACCGCGATGACGAAGATCGCCGGTGAGATCGCCAAGGTGCTCTACCCCGAACAGGCCAAGCGGATCGACGCGGCCGTCCAGGCCGAAATGGTCATCGACATCGACGAAAAGAAGCTGAAGGAGTCGATCGAGAAGTTCGAGAAGGCCCCGCCGAT
>JBGTFI010000276.1:0-5490 GCA_041747335.1 Phycisphaeraceae bacterium
TGCGGATGGTGAGACTGGAGGCGGCGCGGGTGTACGCGACGGCGGCGGCCGAGAACCCGGCGCTGGCGCAAGTGGATGCGTTCCAATCCGCGCGGGCGGAGTTCGAGAAGGCGCAGCACCTCATGGCCGATCAGCCGGGCGCGCACCTGAACCTGGGCGTGCTGCAGGAACATCTGGGGGAGACGAACGCGGCGATCAAGTCGTACCTGACGGCGTTGGAGATCGATCGCGACTTCACGCCGGCGGTGTTCAACCTCGCGACGCTGTATAACAGGCAGGGTCGTAATCACGAGGCCGAGAGGCTGCTTCGGCGTCTGACGCGCGAGCAGCCGGAGCTTGGCGAGGCGTACTACTCACTGGGATTGTTGCTGGCGGAATCGCCGACCAGGCTGGATGAAGCGGTGGAGGCGCTGGCAGAGGCGTCGAGGCTGATGCCGCGTCGGTCGCGCGTCCACTACAACCTGGCGCTGGCGCTGGCGCATCAGGGAAGGCACGGCGAGGCGGAGACGGCCTACCTGCGCGCGCTGGAAGCCGAACCGGATTCGGGGGATGTGCTGTACGCGCTGACGGTGATGTACATGCAGCAGTCGCAGTGGGACAAGGCCGATCGCCACGCGCGTCGGCTGGTGGAGCTGTATCCCCAGGAGGCGGGCCTGCGGGAGTTGCTGCGGAGAATCGAGGCGGGACGGGGCGGTCCGGCTCGGTGATTGGCCGATTATTCGACCAAGACGCAATAAAGGGGTTGGTGGGGTTGGCGTGCGGCGATGATTCGCTATCATGATGGAGGCATCTTGCCGCATCTGTCTGGTCACACACCTACCCGCCGGCTTCGGTCGACGCACGCAAAGAGAAGTATCATGTTGCGACCCTCGCGCGCTTTCACGCTGATTGAGCTTCTGGTGGTGATCTCCATCATCGCGCTGCTGATCGCCCTGCTGCTGCCGGCGGTGGGCAAGGCCAAGCTCAACGCGCAGGAGTTGGTGTGCTCGGTGGACGTGCGGTCACTGATGCAGGCCTCATTGACCTACGCCGGGGACGAAGGCGGGAAGCTGCCGGACATGTCGGTCGATCGCGAGAGCGGGGTGATGGTGGCGTCGGGCGTACACTGGTCGTTTCCGTCATGGCGGGACTACCTGGAGGCGAACTACGGCATCCAGCGCCAGCAGTGGTACAGCTTCACGAACTCCAAGTGGAACCGGGACGACTTCTACCATTACCCCACGGGTGACAGGGCCACGGCGTCGAACTTCGTGATGGGACGGTTCCATCTGGCCGGAACGCTGCCCAACTCCGACGCTTTCCGCGAGGCGGTGAATCCGGGTTCAGCACGGGGCGGTGGTCGCGGCGGCGGGCGGGGCACGGGGACGGCGCCCACGGCGCCTACGTTGCCGGTGTACGACCCGAATCGGCCTCTCTTCCCCACGACCACGGAAGACCAGCCGAACATCTCGCTGGTATGGACGGACCTTAACCGTCAGTGGCCGATCGGAAGCTGGATCACCCCGGATGACCCGCTGCGTCACGGTGCGAACCACCTTTATGAGGGCGACTGGCCGGCGGGCTCGCACGCCGGGCACGTCGATGGACACGTCGCGTGGACTCCGGGCCGGGAGCTGCGCCAACGCGCGATCTTCGGAAGCGTGGCGCACTTCTGGTAGACCAGAGATTCCGGCGCAATCATTACAGATCCGGGCGGTTTCCCGCCGATCAATCGGTGGACCCGCTGCCTGCTTAACAACTTCCTCCACCGGTCGACCGCGAAGACCACCTCTTGGAACACGAAGCAGGGCAGGCGGGTCTTTTCCTACATGGATCGTGAGCGATCGCCCGACGGGGCGTCGGGCGGGCGGATGACCGGACTGTCCGGGGTCGTCCGTTGGAATCGATGGGCGGCGGCGGTAGGATGACAGGTGTTTCAGGAAAGATGCTGCCTGAAGGCGGCATCGCGCTACTTGATGGAGATGAAGTCATGAACCGTTCCATGAGATTCTCAGCCGCGGCTTTGGTTCTGTCGATGCTCGGCGTCATGGCCTGTTCAAGCTACAAGGAGACCGCGGGCGAGGACACCCACCGCGTTCTCGAACGCGACGCCGACGCGACGGTGCGCATGTTTCAGCGGATGGATTCAAGCCTGGACCGCTTCTTCAACTCGTCCGCGGGTTATGCGGTCTTTCCCAAGGTGACCAAAGGCGCCGCGGGGATCGGCGCGGCCCACGGCAACGGCCTGGTGTATCAGGGCGGGCGCATCGTCGGCTACACGGAGCTGACGCAGGCCACCATCGGCGTGCAGCTCGGCGGGCAGACCTACAGCGAGCTGATCTTCTTCCAGGATGCCTACAACCTCGACCGCTTCAAGCGCGGCGAGATGCAGTTCAGCGCCCAGGCCTCGGCCGTCGCCGCGGCCCAGGGCAAGGCCGCGAACGCCGATTACGCCGAGGGTGTGGCGATCTTCACCATGGGCGAGAGCGGGTTGATGTTCGAGGCGTCGGTGGGCGGGCAGAAGTTCAGTTATCGGGACAAGTAGGGGGTGGGGTTGGGGATTCGGGGGTGGGGATTCGGGGGTGGGTGCCATGCCCTCGCGCAGCGTGGGCATGATGCGCCTCGAACGACCCCGGTGCATCGGACGACAAGTAAGGTTCTGCTCACCCGCGAACGGGCCGCCAGGGATGACCGGCCGCCACATGCCCACGCTGCGCGAGGGCATGGCGCTACCTGTCCTGAGATTCCCACATCTCGCAACACAGCTCGATGTCCGCTTTACCGAGGGAGTACTCGTCGGTGGAATCGGGATTTAATATGGCCCCATCCACAGTTCTAAGCGTGGGCAGAAGAATCGCTCCAGCCACGCTGACCGCCTGTATCGGAAAGCTCCGACCATGCTTCCGGCAGCGAGCGGCTGCGTACTCCTCAAGGTGCCTGGACGTGCTGAACAGGGGCAGATACTGCCGTCCGTTGTCATCGCCCCAGACCCACGGCGTAAAGGACTCTGCCTCATGCAAAGCTTTGGTGCCGCGCTCCGCCACAGATACAATCTCTTCCGCCGTCGCTTCCTGGGGATCAAATCCCTGTGCATCCATCCCAACAATAATGAAGACAGGTGCCTCGCCGAGCGATCGAACGAAACGGACACGATCGGTACCGCGTGCGAGCCTCGAAAGCCGGTCCCGCCAACCAAGTTTTCTCAGAATCGACTTCAGACCCATATCTGCTGCTCCAGCTGCCATGGGCAAGTCTCTGCTTGTCTGTGAACCGGCCGCCACATGGCCACGCTGCGCGAGGGCATGGCACCCAGGGCGCGGCGTATTCCCGATCATCGGAACCGGATCGCGTAAAGGTCCGCATCGTGCAGGATCACGCGCAGGCGGATGGGCATCGCGGCGAACCCGGAGAGGTCGCCCCCGGATTTCCAGGAGACCGCGCGTTCGAGGTCATCGCCGATGAGCGGGATGCATTCGGCCAGGGTGTAGCCCTGGATGGGGTCGCCATCGGCATCCTGAATCTCAACGCGCACGCTCCCGGCCGCGGAGGTGGCGAAGTTGAGGGTCAGTTCCTTGCCGCTGAACCTGAACGGCCGGGTGATCATCTCCCCGCCCTCGTAGGGGCCGTGGATGGAGGCGAACCCGTCGGGCCGAAGCGTCAGGCGTTCGAGATAGGCGGACGGCTGGCCGTAGTGCCGCTGGATGTAGAGGGACATTTCGCGCTCGCCGGTGGGGACGATCCCGCGGGCGGGATAGTTGGATCGGGCGACCCAGTCGCGCGGGTCCTGGCCGGCGCGGATGAACGATTCGAGGAACGTGCGGTCATAGCGCGTCCCGCCGCGGCTGGTGATGAGCACGCCGTCGGAGATCGCTCCGCCGAGGGATTGATAGTTCCGGGGATTCTTCAGGTCAATCGCCTGTTCCTGCGCGGGGGTAAGCGCCCAGCGGCCGGGCATGAAACGGGCGGCCAGCCCGATGTATAGGTGCGGAGCGCGGAAGTAAGGCTCCGTCTGGTTCGTGTAGAGGTGCTCGGCCGGGGCCTTGCCGAACTCCATGTCGATCGGGGGGGTCCAGTGGAGGAAGTCTTCGGAGGTGGTGCGGGTGATCCAGCGGAAGTTGTTCCTCCAGGTTCGATAGAAGCAGATGTACCTTCCTTCATGCTCGGACCAGAAGACGTTATTCTGCGAATCGAACGCACCCTGGCGGATGATGGGTTCCTCGCGGAGTCGCTTCCAATGGATGCCGTCGGCCGAGACGTAGGGAATCAGCCCGTCCCGGCCGGTGCCGCCGACGGCCTTGTAGCGTTCGTTCTCCGGGACGCCGGGGCGCGTGTCGAGGAAGGGGGCGAAGTTGTGGGTGACGGTCTTGGGGTGGGTGAGGATGACGTTGTTGTTCTTCGTACCCGCGACCTCAAACAGGCCCAGGTTCGGACGATGAAAGGTGATGCCGTCATCCGACTCGGCGTAGCACGCCACTTCGTGCGCCTCTTCCGCGGCGTCGGCGGTGGTGGTGGTGGGCCGGCCGCGATAGTACATGCGGTACTTGTCGCCATCGTGGAAAACGGTGACGTATCCGCTGACGATGCCCTCCCAGGGCTGATCGAACTTAAGAGCGGTCCCGGCGCGTCGGGGATGGTGAAGACGCATCTGCGCGCCGTCGAGGACTTCGACGAGGTACTGATCGACGAACGGTTCGAGACGCGTGCTGATGTCGGGCACTTCGGCGGCGAGGGCGTGGCGCATCGGCGCGGCGAGCAGGAGGGCGAGAAGACCGAGGAACGTGGGAAGTGTGCGCATGTGATTCCTCCATGCGGGGAAGTGTTCGGCCATGCTATCACATCGGCCGTGGCGACAGGACCGGCGCGCCGTGTCGGCGCTGGGCTAACGCATTGGACTCCGAATAGAGGATCGGGTGGCTGGGGCAGAGGCTTTGCGCCGCCCCAGCGGCCTTGGTACTGGGGCGGCGCTCGAAGACTCGCTCTGCCCCAGCCACCCCGATGTCATATGCGCTGGACCTGCGTGTCGGCACACGCCGCCCAGGCGGTTACGCCTCCTGCGCCCCGGCGCGGCCGCTCTCGACCACGAACGATGCGCGCGTGGTCATCGGTGAACCGGGGCGGTCGACGTATTCGATGACCCGGTAGTCGCTGCGCCACTCACTGGGGGTGACGGTGCAGGTCGTGTACCCGCGCTGGGCGTTGTGGAAGCGGACGAAGGGGTTCTGGGAGAGCATCGCATCGAGGCCGCCGGGCCGGTCTACACCATTGCCACCGGAAGAGATGGACGTGCAGACGAACTCGGTGGCGACGGTGGGATCGTCGGGTCGATCGAAGTCCACTTTGATGTCATTGACCCAGTTGGAGTGAATGTCGCCGGTCAGGACGATGGGGTTGCTCACGCGACGCTCGGCGAGGAAGGAGACCAGACGCTTGCGGGAAACATCGTATCCCGACCACTGATCCATGCTGAAGCGCGGCTGCTCGCTGTTACCGCGATTGACGCGGGCCATCATG
>JBGTFI010000277.1:0-8954 GCA_041747335.1 Phycisphaeraceae bacterium
GATGCCCTCGGTCCAGACCTGCTCGCCCCGGACCTTCACCCCGAAGGCCAGCGACGCCAGGATCGCCAGCTTCTCCGCCGCGTCGCGCCCGGAGATGTCGAGGGTGGGGTCGGCCTCGGCGTACCCTCGGCGCTGGGCGTCGTCGAGCACTTCGGCGTAAGGCCGGCCGTGGCGGGACATCTCCGTAAGGATGAAGTTGCAGGTTCCGTTGAGGATGCCGTAGAGGGCGGTGATGTCGTTGGCCATCAGCCCGAAGGAAAGTGCCGTGATGATGGGGATTCCCCCGCCGCACGAGGCCTCGAAGGCGATCGAGACGCCTTCTTGCCGCGCCAGTTCGAAAAGCTCCGGCCCCTGGGCGGCGAGCAGGCTCTTGTTGGCGGTGACAACGTGCCTGCCGGTCTGGATCGCCCGTCGCACGTACGTGCCCGCGGGTTGAATGCCCCCCGCGACCTCCACGACGATGTCCACGCCCTTCTCGGCGAAGAACGCATCGGGATCATCGGTCAGGCAGGCTGGATCGAGGCACGCCAGGTCGCGCGACTTGGTGAGATCGCGCACCAGAACGCGGCGCAGGACGAGGGGGCGGCCGACCAGGCGACGGTAGCGCTCCGCGTGCGTCGCCAGGAGCTGGGCCACGCCTGCGCCGACCGTCCCGCACCCGATCATCCCGATGCCGATGGGCTTGTCATCCGCCAAGGCGTCGCTCCTTCATGAAGAAAGCGCCGCACGATAGCACGGATCGTCAGGCGGTCCAGCGGGGAGGAAGGGGGTGGAAAATGCCCAATGACGAACCTCGAATGACGAATAAGGACCGTTGACCCACTGTCGTCACTACATCACCCGGACGTCCGGGGTTCGTCCTCACCGCCGCGCCGCCGGTTTGCTGACCAGTTCCATCAGCTTCCTGCCGATGTCGTCCTGCCCGAGGTAGCGGATGGTCCCGTCGCCCGCGGGGTTGAATCCGCCGTCTGTTGTCAGGTAGGGATCGACCTTGGTCGCCAGCTTCGCGAAGTCCCCCGCCCCCGCACCGCGGAACCAAGCGGGCACGAGCTGGTTGCCGTGGTGGTTGCTATGCCAGCGGTGCTCGGGGAGGTTGTCATCGTCGTGCGGGTCGTCCGGTTGAACGAGCTGGTACGGCTGGCTGTCGCCCGAGTCCGGCCCATAGAGCAGGTGGTCGTGGTCGGCGGTGATGATGACCAGCGTGTTCTCCCAGTTGTTGCCGTGGGTGTCGGCGTCGAGGTAATCGATCACCGCCTGCACCGCCTGATGGAAGTCGATCTGCTCTTCAATCATCCTGCCCATGTGGTGGCCGTGCATCGCCCAGTCCACCGCGCCGCCTTCGATCATGAGGAAGAACCCGCCCGGATTTCCGCCCAGGTATCGAAGTGATGCGTTGGTGAAGTCCGTCAGTGTGGGAACCGTCTGAAGAAACGGGGTGGAGAAGGCGTGCTCCTCACGCGAAGCGCCCGCGCGGTGGTATTGCAGCGCATCGTACACCTGCGCGACCATGGCCAGACGCCTTCCGGGGGTTGGCGTCGCGCTGCCCGCGGCGAGGGCCTGGATGTCTTCCTTGCGCTCGACAAGCTGCCACCATGAAGCGTCGACGGTGAACGACCGCCCGTCCACGGCCGTGTGGCTGGTGACGCCCCGCCCGGCCTGGAGGCTCTTCCAGAGGGCTTCGGGCACGCGGCCGTAGCGCGGCGAGTGAGGCTGTCCATCGTTGTCGTAATCCGGATTGCCCGGTCCGGCCAGCAGGTCGAGCGTGCCGGAGCCAAACATCTCGCAGGCGATGTCCTGCTCGTTGCCGCGATTGATGCTGTGCGCGCCTCCAGCCGAGGCCGGGGTGGCGTGCGTGAAGCGCACGGAGGAGATCGCCCCGGTCATGCGTCCCGACGCCTTGGCGACCTCGGGCACGGTCAGGACCGGCTTGCCGAAACCATCCACGTTGATCGCGCCGTAGTAGATGCGTCGCCCTGTCATCAGGGCGCTCATGGTCCCGGCGGAATCGGGGCAGGTGGCGCGGAGCCACTCGTAGCCGCGGTTGACGGCTGCGAATCCCTTGCGGTAGGCGGATTCACCTTCGACGGGCGTGGTGTCCCAGGCTCTCACGGGATCGTAGACGAGCGCCGGATCCTGCTCATCGTTGTCGAGGTCGCCCTGCCCGCCGCGCAGGTTGTAGGTCGAGGTGGGCAGCTTCAGCCACTGGTCATTGCGGAAGGGCGCCTCCCCGCCGGGGAAGTGCTTCGTGGCGGCGTGGGTGTTGTACCCGGCGCCGTCGGCGAGCATGACGATGACGTTCTTCACCGGCTCACCGTGGGCGACCGTTGAAGAGAGGGCGATCAGGACGGTCGCAGCGAAAGTCAGTCTCATGGAAGGAGTCTCCGTGCGTGCGTCAGGGCGGGGCGGCGGGCCTTGCCGGCCGGGGATGGATATTCTAAGGCCATTCTTCCGGGGGTGTTTGAGGAAACCATGAAGAAGCTGTTGGTAAGCTCGGTGCGATTGGGAAGCTCGGCGCCATATCCGTGACCCGCCCCGACCCCTCCATCCCCGTGATCGGCCTGACCGGCGGCATCGGCGCGGGCAAGAGCCTGGTTGCGCGTCAATTCGCCGCGCTGGGGTGCGCGGTGCTCGATGCCGATCGGCTGGCGAGGGAGGCGCTGCAAGCACCGGGTGTCCGAGAGACATTGACCGCCTGGTGGGGAAGGGACGTGCTGGAAGAATCCGGCGGGATCGACCGTCGCAAGGTCGCCGCCGCGGTGTTTGAGAATCCCGCGGAGCTGGCGCGGCTGGAGGAACTGCTGCATCCGGGCATTCACGCGCGAAGGCGGGAGCTGCGGCGGGATTACGAGGCCGATCCGTCGGTTCGGGCGATCGTCGAGGACAGCCCGCTCTTGTGGGAAAAGGGGATCGCCGGGGAGTGCGATGTGATCGTCCATGTCCACGCCCCCCGGCCGATGCGTCTGTCCAGGGTCGCCAGGGACCGGGGCTGGGGGGAGGCGGAACTGAACCGTCGGGAGAAAAATCAGTGGCCGCTTGACAACAAGCTCGAACGCGCCGATTATGTGGTGACCAACGACGCGGATGAAGACCGCTGCTTTCACCAGGTCCGACGCGTTTTTTCCCTGATCCTCAGCCGACGACGTGACGACGCGGCCGATCCGGTCACCTGACCGGATCAGGATGCCGCCCTCCCCGCCCGCTCCGGGTGTCCGGCGGGATGGACCGGCAAGGATCTCATGCTGATTCGTAGTTACGCTCAGCCCCCGCATCCGACCGTAAATGCCTGTCGGGCATGACCTTCCGGATTCGCAAGGATCCAGCCAGACCCATTAGGGCGCCCGTGTGAACACACCCGCCCGCCAGAACGTTCAGATAACAATTCCCCGCAACGCATCCCGTTTTTATTTCTCTGGTCGCCGGTTACTGACCTCGGGGTCAGTCCATCGCGGCGCCGTCAGGAGACCGTCATGGCCAAGAGCCAGCATTTTCAGGGTAAGAAGCGCAACGGCGGCGGCAGGCCGCACCGTCAGGACAACCCCCAGCACCCACCTCAGGATCCTCAGACCGGATTGGCGGTCGTCCAGACCGACGACGAACTCGACGCCGAGACGCAGGCCCGGTACGAACTGGCCAAGAAGAGCGACCTGAGCGTCCGCGACCTTCAGAAAAAGTCCGTCGATGAGCTGCACGAGCTGGCCCGGCAGGAGGAGATCGAGAACTACTCCGGCCTGAAGAAGCAGGATCTCATCTTCCGGATCCTCAAGTCTCGCATCGCCAAGCAGGGCCTCATGTACGGCGAAGGCGTGCTGGAGGTACTCCCCGACGGGTTCGGGTTCCTGCGCAGCCCGGAATACTCCTACCTGGCGTGCCCGGATGACATCTACGTCTCACCCTCTCAGATCCGCCGCTTCGGCCTCAAGCCCGGACACATTGTGCAGGGTTCGATCCGTCCGCCGAAGGAATCTGAAAAGTATTTCGCGCTTCTTCGCGTGGACGCGGTGAACGGCCACCCGCCCGATGCGCTCAACGACACCTCGCACTACGAAGACCTCACACCCCTTCACCCCTACCAGCGCTTCGTTCTCGAGACGCCTAACGATCCCTCGAACCTCGAGATGCGGATCGTGGACCTGGTGGCGCCCATCGGCCGGGGACAGCGCGGGCTGATCGTCGCCCCGCCGCGCACCGGCAAGACGGTGCTCCTCCAGAAGATGGCCAACTCCATCATCAAGAACTATCCGGAGGTTCACGTCATCGTGCTGCTGATCGACGAGCGGCCGGAGGAAGTGACCGACTTCCGCAACAACACCCCCGATGATGTCGAGGTCGTCGCGTCGACCTTTGACGAGCAGTCGTCCCGCCACGTGCAGGTGTGCGACATGGTGATCGACAAGGCCCGCAGGATGGTCGAGTTCGGCGAGCACGTGGTGATCCTCATGGACTCGGTCACCCGCATGGCCCGCGCCTACAACACTGAAATGCCCCACTCGGGCAAGATCTTGACCGGCGGCCTGGACTCCAACGCCCTTCAGCGCCCCAAGAAGTTCTTCGGCTCAGCCCGCGCGATCGAGAATGGCGGATCGCTGACGATCCTGGCCACCGCGCTGGTCGATACGGGGTCGAAGATGGACGACATCATCTTCGAGGAGTTCAAGGGCACGGGCAACAGCGAGCTTCACCTGGACCGCCGGCTCGTTGAGAAGCGCGTCTGGCCGGCCATCGACATCGCCGCCAGCGGCACCCGCCGCGAGGAGCTGCTGCTGGACAAACGCGAGCTGGAGCTGGTCTACCGCCTGCGCAAGGTCCTGGCCGACATGAACGTCGTCGAGGCGATGGAGCTCATCAAGAGCCGGCTGAAGAAGGTGAAGACGAACGCGGAGTTTTTGATGACGATGAATCTGGACTAAACCGCCCAAAGCGAGCCGCGACCGTGAGGGAGCGGGGGATTTGCAATGGTGCGATGGTGTAACCGGAAAAGGAACCCTCGGCACGTGGCCCATCCGGGCGGCTAACTCGTGATCTTGTACACAAGGCGAGCATTGTTCTCGGCCATCCACGCCTCAGACCGACGAATTAACTCGCGGATGTCTGGGTCTGGCTCTTCGGTGCAGGCGACGATGATTCTCGTCTTGTTGGCAGAAGGACTTTTGAATTCGGCCTGGAAACTGGGTGTATTGATCTGGTCCAGATAGCTCTGAATCTTGTCGAGCAAGAGCTGTTGATGATCAGGGGAGCCACTCAATCGTGAGCTGACCACGATAAAGAGATCCACTCCACCATCGTCTCGTTTGCCGACAAGATCAACGCCATCAGTGTTCTGGGTAGGAGCCTTGGTCTTTCGCCGAAATGGATCGAACATCTGAGGACTCCGGTTCATTTTCCTTGGGTAGCAGGATGGGCACAATCCAGAATCCCGACAACGTGCCCGGCCTGCTCTGCTTTCCGCTTGCTTACGCGCGCGGCTCGTATCGGCGCACCCCTCGTCCCCCACACCCGCCCCTACCTCCCCCCCGTCCTTCCACCCCCCCGCGGCGGCGCCAGCTTCTCCCCGTTGTATACGAATGTCCAGCCGTCGCCGTTCTGGAAGTCGGGCTTGTTGTGTGTCGCCTGGTGGAACGATGCGTGGCCGTCGACGAAGAGGACATTGGCCCAGCCGAGTTCCCGTTCGTGATGCCAGTAGCTGCGCGTCATCGGGTTGGGGTAGCCGCCCATCCAGTCGAAGCCCCACACATCAAAGGGGTCGTCGTTCGCCAGGATCGTGCGCGAGGGGGAGGTCACCTGGCCGTCGGTCTTGTTCCACAGCCCGCGCTGGCCGTCGTTGTTGATCGCGCCGCTGTTGTAGCGGTAGCTCACGCCCCAGTGGTCGAAGACGGTCGGCAGGCGGTCGTAGTTCCACCGACCGGCCAGCGAACCGTCATCGCTCGGACACGCGAAGACGCGAAACGCTCCGCGGTCATCCTCGGCCGTGGTCATCGTCCGTACCTCGACGTAGCGGTTGAGCGGCCGATCGGTGAAGTCGAAATCCCAAGCGATGCCGCGCTTGCCCGCCCAGCGGTGGTAGGTCTCGACCGAGCCAGGCCCCGGCTGGCCCGGCGCCGAAGGCATGTGCAGGGTGATGAACTTCTGGGCGTGGTCGGCCATGTAGGCCGCGTTCGCCAGGGCGATCTGCCGCAGATTGCTCAGGCACGCCGCCCGCCGGCCGGACTCCCGTGCCATGCCGAGCGCTGGCAGGAGCAGCGCGATCAGCATCGCGATGATGGAGATCACCACGAGCAGTTCGATGAGCGTAAACGCGGGGCGATGCACGCGAGAGGCGGAGAAGTGCGGCATAGGAGCGTCCGGTGAAAGAGAGGTGACCGAACCGGGCGATGCAGACTGATTATAGCGGCAAGAGGGGCCGGGGGATGTCCAGAGTCCAAGGTTCAAGTCAAGCGTCGGCTCAGCCCCCCCCCGCTGGGGCGGCGCAAGAGCCTCTTCCCCAGTCACCCGTCGAACAGCGCGGATGGGCCACTATGAAGGTCATATGCTTTCGCCGCACTCCGGGCACTCAGGCTTCGATAAACCCCGAAGAATGTAGCTACATTTTCTGCAACGTGTCTCCGAAGATCCAGTTCGGTGCCTGTCTGATCGCTCGTAAATGTACACGAGCAACACCATGACGGGAAAGGAATTCAAAAAAAACTCAATTGCAACAACCGCCAGCAGGTTGACAGATGGACGATAAAAACTGTACTGAGCCAGGGTTTTCTCTGCAACCCAGCTGCCTAGCTGCCATGAGTAATCCTCGAACAAAAACCGCAGAGAAATCTCAAGGATCGCTGCCACTAGAAGAAGAATCATGGGGCGGGCCATGCGTGTCAAGGCGGCATGAGTTCTGGCCGAGCCGACCGTGTAATAGGTCACAAGGCTTCTCCTTGCCCGGCGGATGGGCTGACATCTGAGGCATCGACCTCCCCGTCCCCGTTCATGTCCCCCTTGGCGCGGTTCCACGGGCTGTCGAGTTGGACGGTGACGGTGGGCATCGGTGTGGCATTATACCGGGCGTCGGAGTGAAGCGGCGCGGCGCTTCCGGGGGGAGTGGAGACCCATCATTCCCACTCGATCGTCGCGGGAGGCTTGCTCGAGATGTCATAAACCACCCGGTTGACCCCGCGGACTTCGTTGATGATGCGGTTGCTGATCGTCGCAAGCACATCAAAGGGGATGCGGGCCCAGTCGGCGGTCATGAAGTCGCGGCTTTCGACGGCGCGGATGGCGACGACGCTCTCGTACGTCCGCCCGTCGCCCATCACGCCCACGGCCTTGACCGGGAGCAGCACCGCGAACACCTGCGCGGTCCTGCGGTAAAGGTTGTTGGCGACGATCTCTTCCAGCAGGATCTCATCGCAGTCGCGCAGGAGGTCGAGCTTGTCCTGGGTCACCTCGCCCAGCACGCGCACCGCCAGACCCGGGCCGGGGAACGGGTGACGCCAGACCATCTGCTCCGGCAGGCCGAGCACTTCGCCGAGCTTGCGGACCTCATCCTTGAAGAGCGAGCGCAGCGGTTCGATGAGTTCGAAGCCCAGCTCCTCCGGCAGGCCGCCCACGTTGTGGTGCAGCTTGATGTTCGCGGCGACCTTCTTCCCCGCAGAGAGGCCCTGGCCGGATTCGATCACGTCCGGGTAGAGCGTTCCCTGCGCGAGGAACCGGGCATCGGGGAGGTCGGCGCTGGCGGCCTTGAAGACCTCAATGAACCGGTGGCCGATGTGCCGGCGCTTTTCCTGCGGGTCCGTCACGCCCGCCAGGTCATCGAGGAACGCCTTGGAGGCATCGATCACCCGCAGGTCGATGTCGAAGTGGTCGCGGAAGGTATTCTCGACGAACTGCCGCTCGTTCTTGCGCAGCAGGCCGTTGTCCACGAAGATGCAGGTAAGCTGCCTGCCGATCGCTTTGGCCAGCAGCGCCGCGACGACGGATGAATCCACCCCGCCCGAGAGGCCGCACACCACCCGCCCTTCGCCGACGCGCTCACGAATGTGGCGCACCTGGGATTCGAGAAAGTCGCTCATCCGCCACGAACCCTCGCAGCGGCAGATGCGGAAGAGGAAGTTGCTCAGCAGGTCGATGCCGTGCGGCGTGTGCGTGACTTCGGGATGAAACTGCACGCCGTAGAACGGCTTTACCTTGTGCTTCACCGCGGCGAAGGGGCAGGTGGGCGTCGAAGCCAGACGCTCGAACTCGGCCGCGGGCAGGTCGTCGACCTGGTCGCCGTGGCTCATCCAGACGGTGGTGTGATCGGGCAGACCCTGCAGGAGGTCTTCCGGCCTAAGGATGTCGAGGCTTGCCCTGCCGTATTCGCGCGCTTTGGCGCTCTTGACCGAGGCCCCGAGCAGGTGGCAGGCCGCCTGCATCCCGTAGCAGATGCCAAGGATCGGCACGCCCAGGTCGAAAAGTCGCGGATCGCACTGGGGGGCTGCGTGTTCGTAGACACTCGCCGGCCCGCCGGAGAGGATCAGCCCGGACGGACGCATCGCGGCGAGCTGCTCGATGGGGGTGTCGGCCGCGACGAGAAGGGAGAAGACCCCGGCCTCGCGGACGCGTCGGGCGATGAGCTGGACGTACTGCGACCCGAAATCGAGGATGGGCACGACCTGCCCGACGGCCTCGGGAGGAAGCTCGGCGGGGAGGGCGCTTTGGGGGGCGCTTCCGGGGGTGGGAATGAGATTGCTCATGGCGCCGGCCGGGGTCATGGTGGAAGGACTCCGAGGGCGGGAAAAGGGGGATGATAGGGGAACGTGTCCAAAGTCCAAAGTCCAAGGTCCAAAGCCCCTCCCAAGGGTCTGCCCAAATTTCCGGGGGGCGTGTAATAATGGGTTTTTTGGCCAGGGATGGCCGGAAAGGAATGGATTCCAATGGCGCGTTTGATGGTGACGGATGAGCGGGAGTTGCTTGGGCGGGTGCAGTCGACGGTGGAG
>JBGTFI010000278.1:0-1813 GCA_041747335.1 Phycisphaeraceae bacterium
TCGGCCGGGCGATCGTCCTGGGCGCGGGCGAGCTGAACGAGATACCGCTCGATCACCTCACGCAACGATTTGAAAGCGTCTCACTGCTCGACATCGATCCCGCGTCGATCGATGCAGGCCTGGCAAGGAAGAATCTTTCAGCCGCGGCGGCAGCGAAGCTCTCCCTCGTGCAGGGCGACCTCGTCGGCCTCCGGGCGGCGCTTATCGAGGTCATCACGGAATTGCTGAGCACCCCGGCAGGGGCGTCGGAGATACTCGATGCGCTGTGTGAACGTGTCGCGGACGTGATACCAACTGCGATGGACCTGGTGCGAGGCGGCCGGGCGTTTGATTTCATCGCGGCTTCGGCGGTGCTCAGTCAGCTCTATAAGCCGGCGCTCGATGAAGTCATCCGCCTTTTCACGGAGCGCTTCCCCGACTGCGTCGAGACGATGCGCGAGCATCGGCCGTGGATCCACGCGGTGGAGCTGCTCGCGGCGCGGGCGGAGGCGGCGTTCATGGAAGCGGTCGAGGCGTCCCTCGCGGAGGGCGGGGTGCTCTACCTGGCCGCGACGACGCGCTTCAGCTACATCCACCTGACCGGGGAAGGCCACTGGGCGTCGAAGGGGTTCTACCGAATGACGGCGCGGGGCGGGGTGGGCGATTACGTGCCGCAAGGGATCGAGGTCGTCGAGGAAGCCAATTGGCCCTGGGTCGCCGCAGCGCCGCGGAAGGCGGGGGAGGTCGGGAACCTGTACGCCGTGGAGGCGATCATCGGCCGCAAACGGCACGCGTAAGTCGGCAGGTGCTTGAGTATCCAATGCGCGCGCCGTCGGACCCTCGCGATGGTTCTCTCCCGCGGTTTACCCGCCGATCTGGTAGCGCACGTACTTCGTGAGCTTCGCGCCCTTGGGCAGGTGGTCGCGGATCGGTTTGCGGTTCTCCGTGTCGCGGGCGTAGGGTTGGCCGAGGAGGGTGTGGTCGTCCACCCACTTGCGGGTCTTGCCGGTGGCGATCTTCTCGGCGATCTGTTCGGGCTTGCCGCTCGCTTTAGCTTCCTCGACCGCCGCCTTCTTCGCTTCCGCGAGTTTCTCAGCCGGGAGCGATGCCTCATCGATCCCAAGGGAAAGGGGCAGGAACTCGCCGTCCGCGGCCACGATGTGCTGCCCGATGCCGGTGAGCAGCTCGTCGCTGAGGTCGCCTTCGCCGGCGACGGCCGCGGCGACCTGGCTGTTGTGATGGACGTAAAGGCCGACCTTCTGCCCGCTGACTTTGATCCCGCGCGCGAAGGAGATGTTCTCCTTCGTGGTGATGCGCAGGTTTTCGATGAGCTTGTTCATCTCATCGTTGGGGGTGATTTCGCCGTCGGGCATCTTGAGCGCCATCTGGGCGATGGCCTTGGCTGCGGCGAGGAAGCCCTCGTTCTTGGCGGTGAAGTCGGTTTCGCTCTTGAGCTGGATCAACGCCACCGCGCCGTCGCCTCTGGCGGCGGCGATCGCGCCCTCACCGGCATCGCGTCCGGCGCGTTTGAGCATGTCGGCGCCGAGCTTGGCGCGAACGTTCGCCTCGGCGGCGTCGAAGTCGCCGCCTGCTTCCTCGAGTGCCTGCTTGCACTCCATCATTCCCAATCCGGTGCGTTGCCGCAGGGTCATGACATCTTTGGCGGAAACGGCCATATTCCGATCTCCGTTTGAATGCTGAACTTATATTGAAGTAGATGGTCGTGCGATCGGGCGGCCCCTGACCCCCGATCCCCTGCGGGCGTTTGCCCGATCAGCCCGCGGCCGGACCGCCTGCCTGGGGCGTCGAAGCCGTGGATCCCACGGGTTCGCTC
>JBGTFI010000279.1:0-5869 GCA_041747335.1 Phycisphaeraceae bacterium
CCGCGATCGGCCTTGCGACGCGCGATCGCGCTGGCGGCCATCGCGCTGGTGGTCCTTCTCCCGCGAGCGCTGTTTGCGCAGACGGCCCCCGGAAGCACCCCCGCGAATGCCCCCGCGACCGCTTCCGGGGGGCTTCCGGGCAATCCGTTGGAGATGGTCCAGCAGGTCTATGAAGCCCTTGCTCAGGATGGTCAGGCCGAGGGGAGTTCATCGGAGGAAGCCTCAACGAGCGACTGGGGCGCGCCGCTCTCGATCCTGGCCCTGCTGACGGTGCTCACCGTCGCGCCGGCGCTGCTGGTGATGATGACCAGCTTTCCCCGCGTGGTCATCGTGCTGGCGCTGGTGCGTCAGGCGCTGGGGCTGCAATCGCTCCCGCCCAGCCAGGTGATCGTCGGGCTGGCGGTGTTTCTTACATTCCTCATCATGGCGCCCACTTTCGAGCAGATCAAGAACGAGGCCATCCTGCCTCTCCAGGCCGGGCAGATCAACCAGCAGCAGGCGTGGCATCGCGGCATCGAACCGATCCGCCGGTTCATGTTCGCGCAGATCAGACAGGCCGACCCCGATGCCGAAGCGATCATCATGATCCTCAACTACCGCGGCATCGACACCTCCGACCCGGCGAGCATCTACGAGGAGGACATCGACATGCTCACGCTCGCACCGGCGTTCATGCTCAGCGAGCTGAAGGTCGCGTTTCTCATGGGTTTTCGGCTGTACCTGCCCTTCCTGGTGATCGACATGGTCGTCTCGAGCGTGCTGATCAGCATGGGGATGATGATGCTCCCGCCGATCTTCATCAGCTTGCCGTTCAAGCTGCTGATGTTCGTGCTGGTGGACGGTTGGCAGCTCGTCGCCGGGCAGCTCTTGTACAGCTTCGCCGCCGTGGGGGTGGGGTGAAGATTCATCAGAGGCGCACTTTTTCGGCATTTGGGCTTCGTCATTCGTCATTCATTCGAGTGTGCGCGCCGTGTGTGTGGAATTGACAGGATCATAGCCCCGCTATGCTCAACCTCGACCAGGCCATCGAACTCGTCCGCGAGATGCTCACGCTCATGCTCATCCTCAGCGCGCCGGTGCTTCTTGCCGGGCTGCTGGTGGGCTTGGTCATCAGCATCCTCCAGGCCGTAACGCAGATCCAGGAGCAGACCCTCACGTTCGTGCCGAAAATCCTGGGCATGACGGTGGTCACGATTCTTCTTTCGCCGTGGATCGCGGTGCAAATTCTCGAGTTCGCGCGAAGGATGTTCGGGCCGCAGTAGCTGTAGCCGTAGCAGTAGGGTGGGCATCGCCCACCATCCCGAAGGCCAGGGAATGATGTCGGTGGGCAGTGCCCACCCTACGAACTACGAACACGTGGACGCCCTGACCCCCTTCATCCTCCTTCACCTGCCTGCGTGGCTGCTCGTGCTGTTTCGCATCACGGGCATCTTCATCTTCTCGCCCATGCTCGGCGGGCTGGCGATTCCCCGGCAGGTCAAGGTGGCGCTGGCGCTGGCACTGAGCGTGTGCGTCTACCCCGCGCTGGTCCCCGGCCCGTTCTCGCCCGCATGGAGCCCGCCTCAGCAAGCCATGGCCTCGATCATGGCGGGCGACCTGAACCTCTGGTTCATCGCCCCGGTGGTGCTCGCGGAGCTGATGGTCGGGATCGCGATCGGGTTCGTGGCCACGCTCCCCATCGCCGCGATGCAGCTCGGCGGGCGGGTGATCGACCAGCAGATGGGCCTGGCGTTCGCCCAGATCGTCAACCCCGAACTCGGGGAGGAATCAAGCCCCGTCGCGGAGATCTACTTCATCGCAGCGCTGTCGCTGTTCATCATCGCCAACGGCCACCTGGCGATGATCGACATCCTTCTCTCGACCTTCCATCACGTGGGGCTGGGAACGTTCCAGGCCGACGGCTTCCTGCTCGACCTGCTGGTGACGCTGGTGGATACGACGTTCGCGCTGGCGATCCGCGTCGCCGCGCCGCTGCTGGCGGCGGTGTTCCTGGTCGAGGCGGCCATGGGGTTCATGATGCGCAGCGTCCCGCAGATCAACATCATGACGATCGGGTTCATCGTCCGCATCCTCGTGGGCGCGGTGGTGCTCGTCGGCGGCGTCACGATGATGCACGACACCTTCTTCGAGGCCTGGCAGGGGTTCCTGGGAGAGCTCAGGCGATTCCTTTCGCAATAGGGCAGCGCTGACCCATGGCAGAGAGTGCGAACGAAAGAACCGAGGCGCCAACCCCAAGGCGCCTCCAGCAGCAGCGCGAGGAGGGCAACGTCGCGCGCAGCATGGACCTCACCGGCGCGGTCATCCTCGCCGGCGCGGTCATCCTGCTCTACGTGCTCGGTGAGCACTTCATCACCGCCCTGCGGGCGACCGTTCAGGTGATCCTCGGCCAAAGCCTGGGCGAACACCCCACGCGCGCCGACGACCTGACGGCCCTGGCGGCGTTCACCGTCAAGCAGACGATGATCGCCTCGATGCCGCTGATGGCGGCGCTGTTCATGGTGGGCATCCTCGCGTCGATCCTCCAGACCGGGCCGATCGCCTCGACCAAGCCCCTCGAGGCGGACCTCCTGCGTTTGTCGCCGCTGCGCGGGCTGCGGAAGATCTTCGACAGCCGCGCCGCGATGCGCCTGGCGATGAGCCTGGCGAAGCTGGCGGTGATCGTCGCGGTGACGGCCGTGTTCCTCTGGATGGACCTCGACCGGATCATGCTGATCGGCAGGCTGGGGGTGATCGGGTTCCTCCCCGCGGCGGGGGAGCTGTTGTTCGGGCTGACGATCCGTCTGGCGCTGTTGCTGGTGCTGCTGGGCCTGGCGGACTACGCCTTCCAGCGCTGGCGGCATCATCAGGATCTGCGCATGACCCGCGACGAGGTGAAGGAAGAGCACAAGCGCATGGAGGGCGATCCGCTGGTGCGCCAGCGGCGCGCTCGAGTCGCCCGCCAGCTCGCCATGCAGCGCGTCGCCCAGGCGGTTCCCAAGGCCGACGTGGTCGTCACCAACCCCACGCACTTCGCCATCGCCCTGCGCTACGATGCGCGCACCATGGGCGCTCCAAGGGTCGTCGCCAAGGGCGCGGACTACATGGCCATGCGCATCCGCCAGCTCGCGGTGGCGCACGACGTGCCCATCGTCGAGCGTCGCGAGCTTGCCCGCGGGCTGTACCAGAGCGTCGAAGTCGGGCAGGAGGTTCCCCCCGAGTTCTACGGCGCGGTGGCGGAGATTCTGGCGTACGTCTATCGCCTGAGCGGCCGAAAGATCGCCTGAACCATGATCGCCGTGTGGACGGGGCGTTCGTTCATGGTTTTTTCTCCATCTCGCGCAAGATTCTGCACAAGCCCCCTTGAGCGGCCGATAAAGATTGCTACATTGGCTGTCCCTTTGACGGTAGTGACTAACGGAATCAGCCGATGACCGCATCAGTCCCGATGACTCCCACTTCCAACTCCGAGTGACGGACGAACCTCGCAAGGCATACGTCGGCGGCGGAGCCGCCGACATGGAACGCCACGGATGGCACCCGCCGCAGGCAAACTCGCCATTCCATCCTGGGTCAACCGGTTGACCGAGTATCGCTCGATGCTGGTCCCGCTGGCATCGATCGGGCTGCTGGCGGTGATCGTCGTTCCGCTCTCGCCCGTGCTGATGGACATCCTGATCACCGCGAACCTGGCGATCGCGGCGGTCATCCTGATGACGACCATCTTCGTCGCCCGCCCGCTGGATTTCTCCGTCTTCCCCTCGCTGCTTCTGGGCACGGCGCTCTTCAGGCTGGTCCTGAACATCGCCTCGACGCGGCTGATCCTGCTCGCGGGCGAGGCCGAGGAACCCGGCGAGGCCGCGGGCAAGGTCATTGAGGCGTTCTCCTCCTTCGTCTCGGGTGATTCGCCTGTCGTCGGGTTCGTCCTGTTCTCGATCCTGATCATCGTTCAGTTCGTGGTCGTGACCAAGGGCGCCACGCGCATCTCCGAGGTCGCCGCGCGGTTCACGTTGGACGCCATGCCCGGCAAGCAGATGGCGATCGACGCCGACCTCAACGCCGGACTCATCAACGAGCAGCAGGCCAGGAACCGCCGCGAGGAGATCGCCCAGGAGGCGGACTTCTACGGGGCGATGGACGGCTCGGCCAAGTTCGTCCGCGGGGACGCGATCGCGGGCATCATCATCACCCTGATCAACATCGTCGGCGGATTCATCGTCGGCATCGCCCAGATGAACCTGGGCTTCGTCGAGTCGCTCGATCTCTTCACCCGCCTGACCATCGGCGACGGGCTGGTCAGCCAGCTTCCGGCGTTCGTCATCTCGATCGCCGCCGGTCTGATCGTGACGCGGTCCAGCGGCCGCAAGGATCTGAGTACCGACCTGATCGAGCAGCTCGGGTCCGCCTGGCGCCCGCTGGCGATCACCGCCGGGTTCCTGGGGATGCTGGCGCTCACGCCCCTCCCCGTGATCCCCACGGTGGGGCTGGGTTCGGTCGCGGCGGGGATGGCCTGGTATCTATATAAGAAGGATCAGCGCACCGCGGTGGCCGTGAAGGAGGAGGGTGCGCGGAAGGACACCGCCGCGGCCGCCGCCGAACCCGAGCAGATGCTGCACGTGGACACGCTGGAACTGGAGGTCGGTTACGGGCTGGTGCGCCTGGTCGACGCCTCGCAGGGGGGCGACCTGCTCAAGCGCATCTCATTGACGCGCCGGCAGATCGCCGCGGACTTGGGCCTGATCATGCCCCCGGTTCGCATCCATGACAACATGCAGCTCGAGCCCAATCAGTACCGCATCAAGATCCGCGGGAACACCATCGCCCAGGGCATGGTCATCCCCAATCAGTTCCTGGCGATGGACAGCGGGCTGGTGCGTCAGGGCGCGGGCAGGCTCGAGGGCACGCCCGCGCGGGATCCGGCCTTCAACCTCGATGCCTTCTGGATCGACGCCGGACAGCGACAGCGCGCCGAAAGCCTCAACTATATCGTCGCCGACGCCTCCAACGTGCTCGCCACCCACCTGGCGGAGACGGTCAAGGCCCACGCCCACGAGCTGCTCACCCGCGAGGAGACCAACAACCTCATCACCCAGCTCAAGCAGAAGGCCTCCAAGTTGGCGGAGGAAGTGTTCTCCGGCGAATCCCCGCTGGTCAAGCCCGGCGAGCTCCAGAAAGTGCTTCAGGAGCTGCTGCGCGAACGCGTCCCCATCCGCGACCTGGAAACCATCGTCGAGACCCTGGGCGACTGGGCGACGCGCACCAAGGACATCGAGATCCTCAACGAGTACGTCCGCAACGCCCTTCGGCGGACGATCTGCAACCAGTATGTCCAGCAGCCGGCCGCAACCCCTTCGGTCATCGATGGGCCCTCCGCCCCGGCAGCCCCGAAACTCTACTGCGTCAGCCTGGACCCGATGCTGGAGGATCAGATCAGCGGATTCATCCAGCGGACCAAGGAGGGCACGTCGATGACCATGCCCCCGGCGCTCGCCAACCGGATCGCCTCGGCCGTCGCCCGCGAGCTTCAGTCGCTCCTGGCAGGCGGATACCCGCCTGTGGTGCTCGCCTCGCCGCAGGTGCGGGCGCAGGTCCGGCGGCTGATCGAGCCCCACATGCCCAACGTCGCCGTTCTGGGCTACAACGAGATTTCCAAGGGCGTTGAGGTCGAATCGCTCGCCCTGGTTCAGCTCGATCCGCCGTCCCGTCAGGCGCAGCCGCCGCAACCCCAGGGAGCCTCGCGTTGAAGCTCAGTACGTTCACCGCACGGTCCATGGCCGAAGCGCTGGCGCTGGTCAAGCGCCGCCTGGGCGCCGACGCCGTCATCGTGCATACCCGCCAGTACAAACGTGGCGGTCTGCTGGGCCTGGGCGCGAAACCGGTGGTGGAAGTCACC
>JBGTFI010000280.1:0-8258 GCA_041747335.1 Phycisphaeraceae bacterium
ACGCGACACGCCTGCGGCCGCGGAGCTTGCGCAGAGCGTCGGCCGGGGTGAACGCTCGGCCATCGGCGCCTACGGCTTCGAGCACGGCGGGCTGATCGTCGAGGGGGGCAAGCGTGATCCACAATCGCTCTCGCCCTTGCTCGCGCATCATCCGTTCCCGGAAGCGTGGCGGATCGTGCTGGTCTGCCCCGCGTCGCTCGAGGGGTTGTCCGGCCAGCGGGAGCGGGCGGCGTTTTCGACGATGCCCGCGATCGACCGGGGGGTGACGGCCGAGATGTGCCGCCTGGTGTTGCTGGGGCTGGTCCCGGCGATGCTCGAGGGAGATATCGAGGACTTCGGCGAAGCGCTCTATCAGCTTCAGCAACATGTCGGAAGCTGTTTCGCATCGTCACAGGGCGGGATTTACGCGGATCCGCTGCTCGATCAGGTAGTGCGTTTCATCCGTGCCCAGGGTGTGCGCGGCGTGGGGCAAAGCTCCTGGGGGCCGACGCTGTACGCCGTGGTGGGCGATCAGACGGCTGCCGAGGCGCTGGCGGGGGATGTTCGTCGGCGGTTCGAACTGAGCGACGAAGAGGTGTACGTGACCGCTGCCGACAACGCGGGCGGGCGGGTGCGGGTGATGGAGGGTTCGCGGGGGTAAGCGCAAAGGGGTGCCGGGTGGGGCTGGCGCCTTGTCCGACAGTGTTTCGGGCATCCAATCACGCTTGCACTGGCGGACAAGCCGCCAGTGGCACCCGAACCCACTCCCGATAATCGTCCCTGCACTCGTCCTGGAATATGCTGGCAGGATTCGCATCGTCTGGCCGATGCAAGACTCAGCCGCCTCGCGTGGTGGGCGCATCCGGTGCGCCCGCCGGGCGGCGGTCCGTCTTGATCGAGCGCGCATGTTGGATTCGTCACCCCCTGTCGCCAGGTCCGCCGTGCCCCGGAAGGGGACTCCCTCGGCCATGAGTCGCCTGGCGAAACTGCTGCGGCCGCAGCTTTGGCCGCTGATCGGCGCGGTGGGGGCGCTGACCGCCCTGGCGGGGGTGAACATGCTCGCGCCCTACTTCCTGATGGTGCTGCTCAACGATGTCTTCCCCGAAAAGCGCTGGGGGCTGCTGGCGTGGGTGCTCGCCGGGGTGCTGGGGATGTACCTGGCCCGAAACGGGCTGTTTTTTCTGGGTAAGCGTCTGGCGATCCACTCGGGGCAGGCAGTCTGCTTCGCGCTGCGCACCAGGCTGTTCGAACGCCTGCAGCAGCTCTCGCTGGGGTTCTACCGCCGCCATCAGCCCGGGAGCGTCACCAATCGCGTCATGGGCGACACCTTCGCCATCCAGGGCTTCATTCAGGACGCCCTGCCCACGCTGCTTCAGGCGCTGGCGATGTTCATCGGGCTGCTCTGCGTGATGTACGCTATCAACTGGCCTCTGGCCCTGGCGAGTACGATCGTCCTCCCGCTGCACCTGCTTGCCTACCGGTGGTTCCATCACCCGATCAAGCGCACCAACGCCCAGGCGCACGAGCAGGTCTCGCGCGTCTACGGGAGCCTGACCGAGCGGCTGCTGGGCATGGAAGTGGTGAAGCTGTTCGGCGGGGGGGCGAGGGAGAACAGGCAGTTCGGGGAGGCCGTGGCGAAATCCCACCAGCGTGACTCGGCCAGCAAGACATACTTCGTCGCGCACAAGGTGGTGGCCGACCTGCTGGTGGGGCTTGCGACGGTCGGGCTGCTGGTCGTGGGCGCGTGGCAGGTGATGAAACCGGAGAACCCCATGCCCGCGGGAACCTTCATGGGGTTCTACGCCTACGTGGGGATGCTCTACCCGACGGTTCTCGAAGTGATGGGCGGATTCGCGCAGGTGGCGCGAGTGACGGGCAGCGTCGAGCGCGTCTTCGAGATGATCGAGTGCGAGCAGGACGAGGGGCGCCACGGTGCGGCGGTCCAAGACGAGCCGATGAGGGGGCGGGTGAGGTTCGAGGCGGTGAGCTTTCGCTATGGTCCGGATAACCCGCTGGTGCTCAACCAGGTGAGTTTCACGGTCGAACCGGGGCAGGTCTGCGCGATTATAGGACCGTGCGGCGCGGGAAAGAGTACACTGGTGCATATGCTGCCGCGGTTTTTCGACCCCGACATGGGCCGCGTGAGCATCGACAACGTGGATGTGAAGCGGATCGATCTGGGGCGGCTTCGAGGCTCGATGGCGGTGGCGTTCCAGGAGTGCTTTTTGTTCAACAGCTCCGTCCACGAGAACCTCCGCTACGCCCGGCCGGACGCGACCGATCGGGAGATCCAGTCCGCGGCCCAGGACGCCGGCGCGCATGGGTTCATCGCGGCGCTGCCTCAGGGTTATGAAACGCTGCTGGGCGAAGGAGGGGTCATGCTCTCGCGCGGGGAGAAACAGAAGCTGGCGCTGACCCGGGCGATGCTCAAGCGCCCGCGCATCCTCATTCTGGACGAGGCGACAAGTTCGATCGATCCGCAGGCAGAGGCCTCGGTGATGGAGCACATGCTCGGATTCATGAAGGGCAGGACGACGCTGCTGGTGACCCATCGGCCGGAGCTGATCGAGTATGCGGACCAGGTGGTGCGCATCGAGGGCGGACGTGTGGTGTACGACGGTCCGCCGCAGGGTCTGCACGAGCGCTGGATGGAGCCGCGCGTCAAAGCTCCGTCACCGCTTCGGCCGACGGGCACGACCGGGATCTTCGGCGCACTGATCATGCTCGCCGCTTTATGGTTGGGGTCGCTCGGCGCGCCGGCCGCTCACGCCCAGGAGCAGGAAGCTGTGGCGGCGGATCAACTCCCGGCCACCGCGGACACTTTCGCGGCGCCGGCGCAAGAGGGATTCGGCAAAGCATTCCCGATGCCGGGAATGAACGCAGTCGAGGTCGGGGATCTGCTCGAGGCCGTGCTGCTGCGCTATCAGGCGGAGATGAACTACCGGGATCCCGGCGGGGCGAGGCCGGGGCTGCTGCCTCCGGCGCCGGCGGACGTGGTGGGGCTCAGGACGCTCGTCGCGGCCGACCCGCAAGACGGGCTGCGGGCGATCCAGGCCGGTTACCAGGTGTTCCAGAGCCAGCCTGTCCACGTCTGGCTCTACGGCTGGCGGCGCACGAATGACCAGGCGTTGCACGTCAACCCGGACCTCGAACGGTTCGGGGAACTCCTTGAAGCCGCGCGCGCGGTGCGTGCCCAGGCCGCGTCGGATTTGACCGTTCGGGAGCTTGAAGCCAGGCGGATCGAGCTGAGCCACGTCGAGGCCGCGCGATGCGCGCAGATGCTCACGCTCTTCGGATTCAACGTCCTGCCCGCGGGCGGAGCGGTCGATCCGAAGGTGTTGCCCGCGATCGTCAGCGTCCCGGAAACCGCCAACCACGGTCTGGTCGGCGACGGGGGCGATCCGCTCAAGCCCGCCATGCAGTTGACCGTGGGCGATCCGGTGCAGGAAATCATGGTGTTCTACGATCCGGCGCGTCCGTCGCAGTTCGCGCAGGTGCTGGAGGTGATCCGCAGACACATCGATGTGCCGGACCGCCAGATCATGATCGAGGCGATGGTGCTGGAGATCTCGGAGACCGGTCTCAAACGCCTGGGCGTCGAGTGGGACCTCATGTCCCCGACGGACAATCTCGATGCGCTCAAGATCGGGAGGGTTCCGGGGCTGGGTCTGGGCACGGAGGAGGAGGCGACGCTCAACATCGAGTTCTCCGATATCTTCGGCAACCTGCGTGCGGTGATCCGGGCCCTGGTCCGCGAGGGTAACGCCGAGGTGCTAAGCCAGCCCAGCGTGCTCACCCTCAACAACCGCCTGGCGTTCATTAACATCATCGAGAAGCTGCCGATCGTTCAATCGATCACCACCTCGAACAACAACAACGTCTTGGTAAGCTTTGTCGACAAGACGGTGGGCATCACGCTGGCGGTCCGGCCGCGCATCGCCGCCGAGGGCGAACAGGTCAACATGCAGGTGATCGCCAAAGTCGCGGCGAAGGTCCCCAACGCGGACGTGGTGGTCTTCAACAGCGACGGTGACGAGGTGGCGCGGTCGCCGACCATCACCGAGCGCGAAGTGCGCAACCACACGCGCGTGGCCAACAACACGCCGTTCATCATCGGGGGGCTGCGTGCCCGCGACGACCTGACCGAGTTCGACAAGGTTCCCATCCTGGGGGATCTGCCGTTCCTGGGCATGGCGTTCCGCAACGAGCGGACGGTCCGCTCCCGGCGCGAAGTCATCATCATCATCACCCCGCGCGTGCTGCCCGAAACCATGATCGCCAACCCGGCGATGCCCGAGGACAAGCCCACCTTCGACAGCTTCGGCAACAAGCTCTTCCGCTCGGCCTACCGCATCCGCACCGAAGACGTGTTCGACCTGACGTTCCTGACGAACAACCCGAACCTGATGGCCGTGCGCCACCTGGCGGGCGAGGCGGTGCGCCGCGATGCTGGGCTGGCGGAGCGCTATCCGTTCAACCAGTTCGTCGCCGACCGCTTCCCGGGCGAGCACATCATGGTGATCCGCCAGATGTACGAGGTCGTCAAGCGGCTGGAGCTTGACCGGCAGATCAGCGAGGACCGCGTCCTCTTCTTCGAGCCCACGCCCGGAAGGTTCTCACCCTTCACCCCGCGGTTCCTCGGCCCGTACCTGCGCAACACCCTCGACCACCCCGAGGGGCGCAAGGGAGCGAAGACTCCCCTGCTGGCGGGGCTTGGCCCGCGGGCGATCCGCCTGACGTACACGCTTCGGCCGGAGGGCAACATCGAGCAGGTGCTCAACCAGCCGGTGCCGGAAATTGTGATCGAGGATTGCCCCGATCCGGAGACCTGGAACAACCTGCTGTGGCGTTACAACCAGCCCAACGAGCAGGGCTTGCAGCGGCACTCGATCCTGATTCAGAACGAGGGAGACCTCACACGCCTCAAACGCGCGGCGATCGTCAAGCAGATGGTCGAGCTTAACGCGGCGGACCGCGGGCTGACGATGGATAACTTCCGCATCGGCAAGCAGTTGCTGATTCCGACCATCAAGGAAGACAGCACCTTCCTGATCGGTTCGGACGTGGCGAGGCTGTTCTTCCACTCCGAGCAATACTACCCCGCCGTCGAGCAGCAGCTCGAACGCGATGTTGAAGCCCTGCGTGACGCTCTGATCCAGATGGGGCTGATGACGCCCGACCAGTGGGAGCGGCGCAGGCGATAGGGGCGGCAAATCCCTTCCGGTCGGGTATGATAAGAACGGGTGTTGCGGAGAGGGCGGTCAGGGGCGCATCGCGATCAGAGGGGCGTCGCGCCTGATGGAAGGGGACGGAGCAGTGGATTCGGTCCATGGGTCGCCCCGTCGCCCAGCACGCGACGGTAGCGGTGAATGGCCGCAACGATCGGATCGGGAATCGGTTTGGCCGTGGAAGAAACAACCCTCGCGACCGAGAGCATCGTGCTCTTTCGCAACAGTCAGGGGCTCGAGTCACGAGGCACGCTGGTGCGTCTGACTCGAAACCTGGCGGTCTTTGAGGTCTACAACCCTCACTCGATCGTTCAATTGAGCGAGGTGCTTTCAGACATCCGCATCCGCCGGGGGGAGCGTACGACCTACAAGGGTCGGGCGGTGGTGAGCAATCTGGTCAGCACGGGGCTGCTGCTGCTGGTCTCGGTCACGCTGGTCGATCCGTGGTCGGACCTGGTCGACCTCGCGCCGGGCGAGGAGCTTCGCCGCGAAGTCGCCGGGTTCGTCAGCGAGTGGGAAACCGCCAGTCAGACGATCGAACCGGCCTACGCGCTTTGCGTCGGGCAGCTTCGCAACTTCATGCAGGAACTCAGCCGCTGGCTCGAGCACGGCGACTCCGTGGCGGGCATCGGCCACAGCGAGTTGCCCGACGACCACGCCCGGCGCTACGCCCAGGACGTCACGGAGTCGGCCGGTCCGATCCTTGAGCGGCTTCTCCACGCCTTCGAACACCAGGCCAGACAGGTCGCCGAGGACCGCCTGACGACCCACAAGGCCATGGCGCGACGCGAGCTGCACCCGCTGATGCTCTGTTCACCGTTCATCCACCGCACGTACACCAAGCCCCTGGGGTACGCGGGGGACTATGAAATGGTGAACATGATCCTGGGCGAACCGTGGCGGGGCGGGAGCACCTATGCCCGGCTGATCAACGCCGCGTTCGTCCATTCGGATGTCGCGGTGGCGCACCGCCACCGGATCGACTTGCTGCAGTCCCGCCTCGAAGACGAGGCCCGCGCCGCGGCGCAGGCCGGGCGGCCGTTCCGGGTTCTCAACGTCGGTTGCGGACCGGCCGCGGAAGTCCAGCGGTTCGTCCAGGGGCCGATGCGCGAAGTGCCCAGCACGTTTTCCCTGCTGGATTTCAGCGCCGAGACGCTAAACTATGCAAGAGGCAGGATGCAGCAGGCACTGGGGGCCTCGGGCGGGCCGGTTGAGATCGACTACGTTCAGCGATCGATCCACGACCTGCTCAAGCAGGCGGCCGGTCGACGCACCGACGTATCCGAAGGTTATGACATGGTTTACTGCGCCGGGTTGTTCGATTACCTCTCCGACCGCATCTGCCGGCGCCTGATGCGGCTTTTCTTCGACTGGACCGTCCCGGGGGGACTGGTCCTGGCCACCAACGTCCACCCGCGAAACCCCATCCGCGCCATCATGGAACACATCGTCGAGTGGTACCTGATCATGCGCGACCAGCAGGACATGCTCGCCCTGGCGCCCGGAACCGGTGAAGCGAGCGTCTACACCGAGGCGACGGGAACCAACGTGTTTCTCGAGGTGCGCAAACCTCGCGTCCCGGCTTCACCCTCGATCACGGTCACGACTTCTGCCCCGGCCGCGTCGTCACTCCCCCTGGCGGAGACCCGATCAAGCCCATGAGCAACTCGTCCGACAGCTCGGCCCTCCTGGGTGCGTACCGTCAGTCGGTGCGGGAGCTGCTGTATCGCCGCACCCGGATCGGGTACGCGCTGGTGCTGGTGCTCATGCCCGCGGGCGCGGCGCTGGACTACTTCGCCCACTACCCCGATGAGCAGGCGTTCTGGCCCCTGCTCCATGCCCGCCTGGTCTGCACCGCGGCGCTGCTGGCGCCCTGCCTGCTCCTGGTCACAAGCCTCGGTCGCCGCCACGCCTGGGCGCTCTCTACGATCCTGGTCGTCCTTCCCGTGATTGCCCTGGCGTGGATGATCCGCGTGACCGGCGGGGAGGAGTCGTCGTATTACGCGGGGCTGAACCTCATGATCATCGGCGCCTGCCAGCTCCTGCCCTGGACGGTCTGGCAGGCGTCGGCGTACTGCTCCGTGGTGATCGCAAGCTATGTCGCCGCGTGCGTGATGCGCGAGTCCGGGGCGTTCGGGATCAGCCCCTTCGCAAACAATATGTTCTTCATCCTCTTGACGACGATCGTCTGTGTGACGTTCTGTGGGGTGTCGTCGCGGCTGCGCTTCAGCGACTTTCGCCTGCGCCATGAGCTGGATCAGCGCAACCGGGAGATCAAGCAGTCGTATGAGCAGCTCTCCGAGCTTGACCGCCTCAAGTCGCAGTTCTTCGCCAACATCAGCCACGAGCTGCGCACGCCGCTGACGCTGATCCTCTCGCCGATCGAGGCGCTCCTGCACCGGGAACCGTCGCTCCCGGAGGAGGTCGGCCACTGGCTGGTGATCGCCAGGAACAACGGGCTGCGCCTGCTCAAGCTCATCAACGACCTGCTGGAGATCATCCGTCTGGAGGAGGGCAAGCTCCAGATCGACCTTCATCCGGTGGACCTGAGCGACCTCACGCCGGGGATCGTCCAGTCGGTGCGCCACCTGGCTGAGCGCAAGGGGCTGACGATCGAGGCCTCTGGCCCGTCAGAGGGTGTGGTGATCCGCGGCGACGCCGCGCGGCTGGAGAAGGTGCTGCTCAACCTCCTGACCAACGCGATCAAGTTCACCGATCCCGGCGGGCGCATCGAGACCACCTGGCGCGCCCAGGAGCAGTGGGCCGTCGTCGAGGTCCGCGACAGCGGCATCGGGATCCCCCCGCGCGACCTTTCGCACGTGTTCGACCGGTTCAGGCAGGTGGACGGGTCATCGACGCGCAAGCATCAGGGCGTGGGCCTGGGACTGGCGCTGGCGAAGGAACTGATCGAAGAGCACGGGGGCGAGCTCTCCGTCACGAGCGAACTGGGGGTGGGAACCACGTTCACGATCCGTCTGAAGCGGACCGCCCTGGGGCCCGGGCCCGCCCCCACCGAATCCGTGGCGGAGCCAAGCGGCCCCTGGCCGGCGC
>JBGTFI010000281.1:0-10451 GCA_041747335.1 Phycisphaeraceae bacterium
ATCCCCAGCGCGATCGCCAGCGCGGCCTTGAAGAGGCTGCGCCGGCCGGGCGGGGCGTCGAAGTGGTGAGGCGGTTTGGCTGCAGCGGCTGCTCGATCCTCACCGTCGCCGCCCTCAAGCTCAAGGGGCGAAGTCTCGTCTTCCACAAGGTTGACCAAGTCCGAGTCCTCCTCCGCCTGGGCGCCGCGCGTGGCGGGAGCAAGGTCGTCGAAGTCCGGCGACGCGTCGTCCGTCTCGTGGTTGCGGTGATCTTCCGACATGAAGGTTACTTTAGCGGACGGTTCGCGGTGAGGCCAGTGGGGATGGAGATGATCTGGTTGACGGGCGCATGACCCTGGCGCAAAGAAAAACCCCGCCGGTCGTGGCGCGTCCGGCGGGGTGGGAAGGATGAAGCGGCCTGGATCAGTCAGCGGTGGCGCGCCTCCTGGCCGCGAGGCCATCCTTGAGAGTCCATTCGATGTCGCTGGTCAACTGCATCCCATGGAGTTGCCGCAGTTGAGGCATTTATAGCAGGTGCCGTTGCGAACGGTGATCGTCCCGCACACGTCGCACGCCGGGGCGTCGGCCTGCATCTCTTTCATGGCCGTCGCCAGGGAGTCCGCCACCGCGACCGCCGGTTCGCCGCCCGCGTGCGCTTCACGGGTCGCGCGTCCGGGACCATTTCCGTGACCATTTCCGTTGCCATTTCCATTGCCATTTCCATTGCCATTTCCGTTGCCGTTGTGCCGGGAACGATCGGTCGTGGCCGGGGCCGGTTCGACGCTGGCTGAGGGACGATCCTCCGTCAGCACCGCCGTTTCCTTCGCGTCCTTGCCCTCGTTTCGCCTGGGCGCGTTGGCGGCGCGGTAGCCGGGGATGAACTCCATGCCCATCCAGCGGAAGATGTAATCGACCAGACTCTTGGCAAACGGGATGTCGCGGTTGTGCGTCATCCCCGCCGGCTCGAAACGCTGGTGGGTGAACTTGGTGACCAGCGACTCGATCGGCACGCCGTACTGAAGCGCCACGCTGATGGCCGTGCCCAGCGAATCCATCAGCCCGCCGATGGTCGAACCTTCCTTGGCCATGGTGATGAACAGCTCGCCGGGCGTGCCGTCATCATAGAGGCCCACGGTCAGGTACCCCTCGTGCCCGGCGACGTTGAACTTGTGGGTCACGCTGCGCCGCGTGTCGGGCAGCCGGCGGCGGAGCGGACGTTCGACGATCCTCTCGACGATCTTCTCAATAGGCGCCGCGGCCTGTCGCGACCGCCCCTCATCACCAGCCGCAGCCGCAACCCGGACAGCGATCGTCGAGACTTCGGATGCGACCTCGTCTTTTCCCGCCTCGATGCCCTCCTCGTCGTCGGCTTCTGTGTCCGCGTCGGTCTTGCTGTTGAGCGGTTGGCTGAGCTTGCACCCGTCGCGATAGAGCGCGTTGGCCTTGAGGCCAAGCTCCCAGCTCAGGCGGTAGGAGCTCTTGATGTCCTCCACGCTCGCGGCGTTGGGCAGGTTGATGGTCTTGCTGATCGCCCCGCAGATGAACGGCTGGGCGGCCGCCATCATCCGAATGTGGCCCTCGACGGCGATGAACCTTTCTCCCTTCGGGCCACAGGTGTTGGCGCAATCGAACACCGGCAGGTGCTCGGCCTTGAGGTGCGGCGCGCCCTCGACCGTCTGCGTCCCGCAGATGCGCTCATTGAGGGCGTCGATCTGTTTGCGACCAAGGCCCAGGGCGCGGAGCAGATTGAAGTTCGGCCCCGCGGCCTTGGCGCCCAGTCCCATGCGCTCGATCGCCTCGCCGCCGACCGTCCAGGGGGTGATCGCGTGCGAAAGCTCGAACACCGTGGGCAGGGCGTCAGTGATCGCTTTAAGCTCGGCGTCGGTCAATCCCTTGTCGCGCAGGAACGCGGTGAAGGTGGGGGCCTTGTCGTCGAACCGGCCGCTTTCATCGGGCATCGGCACGTCGAGGGAAAGCGCGCCCAGCACGTAGCGCATGATCGCCTTGACCTGCTTGTCGTCGTAGCCCAGGTTCACCAGCGCCGGGCGAAGCGACTGGTTGGCGATCTTGAAGTATCCGCCGCCGGCGAGCTTCTTGAACTTCACCAGGGCGAAGTCCGGTTCGACGCCGGTGGTGTCGCAGTCCATCAGCAGCCCGATCGTCCCCGTGGGGGCGATCACCGTCGCCTGGGCGTTGCGGTACCCGTGCTTCTCGCCCAGGGTGACCGCCTCGTCCCACGCCGCGCGGGCGCGGTGAAGCAGCTCTCCGCTGTTGGCGAGCCGCCCGAAGACCCTGTCCATGCCTTCGATCGCCGCGGCGTCGATCGGCACGGGCTTGATCTCGAGCGCCTCGTAATCGCCCAGCTCATGGCTTTGCGCCAGCTCACTGTCGCGCGGGACGCCGTAGGCCGCGCGGCGGTGGTTGCGCATCACGCGCAGCATGTGCTCGCGGTTCTTAAAGTAGCCGGGGAACGGGCCGAGCTCGCGGGCCATCCGCGCGCTGGTGACGTATGACCTGCCGGTCAGGATCGCGCTGATCGCCCCGCATACCGCCCGGGCGCGGTCGCTGTCGTAGGCGATGCCCGCCTGCATCAGCATCGCCCCGATGTTCGCGTACCCCAGCCCCAGCGTGCGGAACTCATAGCTCAGCCGGGCGATCTCCTTGCTCGGAAACGCCGCCATCAGCACGCTGATCTCGAGCACGATCGTCCACAGGTCGATCGCGTGCTCGAAGCGCTCGACGTCGAAGCCGCAGGTTTTCGCGTCGAAGAACTCCAGCAGGTTGAGCGACGCGAGGTTGCAGGCGGTGTCGTCGAGGAACATATATTCGGAGCAGTTATGCACCACGATGCCGTTGGCCACGAAGTGATGGCTCGTCGGCTCGGTCAGGTCGTACACGTCCTCCTCGCCGCGCGGGGTGAGCGACGCCACCCGATCGACCATAGGTTCGGCGTACGTCTCCACATCGCGGTTCAGCGCCGCCAGCCTCGCCGCCTTGGCGCTCTGAGGCAGGAAGCCGATCTCTCGCTCGAACAACACGCGCGATCGCCGCGAAATGCGAAGGGAGTGAACCTGCTGGACCGCGTACTCACGCGAACCGCCCTTGCCGTCGGGAAGCAGCGCCGTGGTCTGGTGCAGCGCACGCCTATTCTCGTAGATCTTCGCCTTGATCCCGAAACCCAGCAGCAGAAGCTGCACCTGCAGCAGAAGGTCCAGACTCACGCTGTCGAGCGCCACGTACTGCGACTTTTCGCCGTAGTTCGCCACCGTGCCGTCGGCGGTGAACAGCCCGCGCAGGATCGCCGCCTGGCTGCGACGGTCCAGTGCGTAGACGCGATCCGTCATGCGCTTGCCCGCGGCGCCCTGATCCAGAACCGCCAGCTCGCGGCACTTCTCCAGCACTACCGCCACCGAGGTGCCGACCCGAAGGCCCGTCGCCGTCGCGTTGACGTTCGTCTCCCGCAATCCCCGTCCGTCGCCGGCGCTGAGCCAGACTTTGCACTCATGCAGGTTACCCGCCAGGTGCTCCGCCGCCGCTCGCTCGTCCTCTCCCATCGAGATGAAGAGGAACTCCTGCCGATCGTCCCGCGTCAGGCATCCATCCCCCAGCGCCGCCCCCAGCACTTCGCCGAACGCCTCGGGCACGAAGTCATCCCCGAATCCCGGCGAGCGAAGCTGCAACACATCGTCCACCGTCAGCTCCGCCGCGGGAACGTCTCCGCGATTGAGCGTGTAGACCCGATGGTCCGCGGTCAGGCGCAGACGATATCCGCCGCGCGTCCTGAGTTCGAACACCGGCTTGTGGCCGGTCTTGAAAATCCGATCGACGAAGGCGCGCTCGCCCCGGTCGTTGATGACTTCCGCCGCCAGGCCGACAAGCTCGTCGATCCGCCGATAGCCCGTGCTGGTGGCCACGAGCGTGTCGCCCGTCACGCACGGATTGCTCGCGTTGATCCTCCCCGACGCCGGGCAGGTGTGCCATTCGTTGATCGTCGTGTCGAACTGCACCCCCGGATCCGCGCAGCGCCAAGCCGCGTAACCGATCTGCTCCCACAGGTCGGCCGCGCGAACCCGCTTGGCCACCTTCTCGTCGGTGCGGTGGGTCAGCTCCCACTCGCCGTTTTCCGCCAGCCGCTTGAAGAAGCGGTTGGGGATGCGCACCGAGTTATTCGAGTTCTGCCCGCTGACCGTCTGGTACGACTCGCCGTTGAAGTCGTAATCGAGCTTCAGCCCCAACCGCTCAGCCGTCTGACGCTGCTCCGGCGAAAGACGCTTCATGCCTTCGACCATCGCCGCGACCTTCAGCTCCTCGCGCACCTTCCAGTTGACGAACTGCTCGATGTCCGGGTGGTCGAGGTCCAGGCAGACCATCTTCGCCGCCCGCCGCGTCGTCCCGCCGGATTTGATCGCCCCAGCCGCCCGGTCGCCGATCTTCAGCCAGCTCATCAGCCCCGAGCTCTTGCCCCCGCCGGAAAGACGCTCGTTCTCCCCGCGCAGGGACGAAAAGTTCGTCCCCGTCCCCGAGCCGTACTTGAAGAGCCGTGCCTCGCGCGTCCACAGGTCCATGATCCCGCCTTCGTTGACCAGGTCGTCCTGGATCGACTGGATGAAACACGCGTGCGGCTGGGGATGGCTGTAGGCGTCCTCCGCCTGCTTCGTCTCGCCTGTCCTCGGGTCGGTGTACCAGTGCCCCTGCGCCGGGCCGGTGATCCCGTACGCCCAGTGCAGCCCGGTGTTGAACCACTGCGGGCTGTAGGGCGCGCACATCTGGTGCAGCATCATGTGCGCCAGCTCGTCATAGAACGCCTGGGCGTCGGCGGCCGAATCAAAATACCCGTGCTTCTCGCCCCAGTGACGCCAGCAACCCGCCAGGCGGTGGATCACCTGCCGGGCGGATTTTTCCGGGCCGGTGACGACCTTCCCGCTCTCATCGCGCAGAACCTCCCCCTTCTCGTCCACCTGCGGAACCCCGGCCTTGCGGAAGTACTTGCTCACCATGATGTCCGTGGCAAGCTGCGACCACGTGGCCGGAACCCGCGCATCGTTCATCTCGAACACCACCGACCCGTCGAGGTTGGCGATCCGGCTCGACCGCGTGGTCCACTCTACGCTCTGGTAGACATCCTTGCCGGCCTGGGTGAATTTCCGTTCAATTTTCATCGCCGAACACGCCTTTTTACTTATGAATCATAGGTTTACGAATGATGTCCGGCACAGCCGGACCTACGCGATGCGCGCCATTCCATGTTTTGCCATCCGCCAGTAGCCAGCGGCCACCCGCTGACCCAGGCCCATGATGGCGGGCCGTGCAATCGCCAGCCTCCTTGCCGACTCCGGCCCGCCATCGCGGGCCCGGGTAAGGTTCCGGGTAAGGTTCCGGGGGGGGCTTAGCGGCCGCTGCTCTGTTGTGAGATACATTGCGGGGAAGCTGCGTTCATGGGCTGCTCCTTCGATGCGCTCAGTTCCTGTTCTCGCCTCTCGAACATGCGCCTGGCCAGTGCCACGGCCTCGCGCCCCTTCGGCGCCTGCATCACGTCGATCATCAGTTCGCCCCAGGCGATCTCCGCATCCGGCAGAATCGACTTCCCCCCGCGGCTGGGCGGGACGATGCTCCGCAGCACTTCCAGAATCTCCGGCGACAGATCCTCAAACGCGCCCAAGCGCTCGGCGCGGGTCATCGAACCGGCCGCCTCGACCATCACGCACGTCAGCCCAAGAAGCGCCTCGACGTTTTCCGCGTGTCGCACGGGATCGACAATGTCCCGGCCAGAGTCACGATGGCGATGCTTTTTGCGGGATTTTCGGGACATGGGGGCCTCGGGATTGAAGATTCCAGATTGAAGATTGTTGATTGAAGAAATGCGTTGCGGTTTCTGTTTTATGGAATGGATCGGCCGTGCCTTGGATGGTCCGGCACAGCCGGACCTACATCCCCATCCCCGCCCCCGGAGTTGTCCCCGTCCCCACCTGACCCTGACCCGCCGCCAGCTTGCTTGTGTTCTCGCCGATGCGGAAGATCACCACGATCATTTCCAGCGTGATGCGCAGCCAGATCACGTAGATCAGCGCCACGATCGTCACCAGGATCAGCCCCAGCAGCCCGATGCCGAAGCCGCCCTGCGCGAACGCGCCCACCACGGCCGTCAGCCACCCCAGCGCGATGAACGCCAGTCCCAGCAGGAACAGCACCTTGATCACGCTGAGCGTGATGAACCGCTGGAAGCTCAGGTCGAAGATCGCCCCGATGCCCGCGTCGTCGTAGTTCTGGGTGTCCGCCATCGTCGATGCCTTTCCGTTCGCGTTTCGATCCTTCCGCTTCCCGTTGTCGTGGGCCTGGTTGTCCGGCACAGCCGGACCTACCTAATCCACTTTGGGCAGGACAAGGCCCGCCTGGTCCTGGTACTTGCCGCGCTTGTCCGCGTAGCTCACCGCGCAGGTGCGTTCGGCCTTGAGGAACACGATCTGCGCGATGCCTTCGTTCGCGTAGATCCTGGCGGGCAGGGGGGTGGTGTTGCTGATCTCGAGCGTCACCTTCCCGCGCCACTCGGGTTCGAGGGGCGTGACATTCACGATGATCCCGCAGCGGGCGTAGGTGCTCTTGCCCACGCAGATCGCCAGCACGTCCCGCGGGATCGCCAGGTGTTCGACCGTTTCGGCCAGGGCGAAGGAGTTGGGGGGGATGACCACGTGGTCCCGGCCGGTCCTGGCGGTGTCGATGGTGACGAACATGTCCTCCCCGAAGGCCTTGGGATCCACCACCGACTGCCCGCCCCCGGAAGGCGAGACGTTGGTGAAGATCTTGAACAGCGTTCCGACGCGCACGTCGTACCCGTAGCTCGAGACGCCGTAGGAGATGCGCCCGGGGCGCTTGGTGTTCTCCTCGAACGGCTCGATGCCGACGAGCTCGCGGATTTGCGTGTCGCAGAGGACCGGCATGGGACTTATCCTAACAGAAACCAGTCAAAAATGCCAGACAGATTCCGTACAACACCCTTCGCCGGTCGGCCCCGCCCTTTTCATGGGGCGGGAGATCGGGTCGTTCATGCGCGAAGGCGACATCCTGTCAGGCCGGCACGCCACGGCGAGAACCGCCACCGGCCAAGCGACCATCATACCCACTATATCTTGGGCTTCAACCCCAAAACTTTACAAAATGTGGGGCGCGGGGGGTCGAATTGCACCTAAATCCCCAGCTAACAGCGCCTTAATGAAACACAAAATATTTCGCCCGTCCAGCCGCCCAGGCGCGCACGACAGCCTCCGCCAGCTTTTCCCCAGATTCACAACCCGATTCCCCCCGTCGCTTCCTCCAACGCCGCCCGCACCTGTGCCGCGACATCCCCCAGTTCCCCCCGAACCTTCGCCCCGGCGGCGCGGGCGTGCCCCCCCCCGCCGAAGCGGTTGGCCACGGCCGCAACATCAATCGCCCCCTCACCCGGTTTGCTTCGGAAGCTCACGCGGACGATCCCCTCTGCCGTCAGGGGCCCCTGAATCCGTTCCACCACTCCGGGGAGGTCGGCCCCCGGAAGCTCTTCGCCCGGCAGGCCAGTCTCATGGTTCTCAGACGGAGCCGGCAGGACCACCAGGGCCACCACGCGCACCGATCCGACAATCTGCGGGAGGTCCACGAAGCGCTCGGTGTCCTGCACCTGCGCGCCGCTGGCGATGAAGTCCTCTGGTCCGAGCACCATCATCGCTGCCTTGCCGCCAGCGAGAAGTTCCACGCTGTCCAGGGCGCGGATCATCAGCGCCAGCTTCCGCGGGTGTTCGTTCAACTCCAGCTTGAGGTAGAGCTGGGCATGGTCCACGCCGTGGCGCAACAAAGCGGCCGCAAGCTCGTGCGTCACCGGGCGGGTGTTCGAGAAGCGAAACCACCCCGTGTCCGAGGCGATGCCGACGTAGATCGCCTCGTACAAGATCGCCGCCCACGGCTGCGCGATGTCCTTCCCCGCCGCGGCGCCAAGCGCCTCGATGAGCTGCCACACCATCTCGCAACACGCCCCGGCCTGGGTGTCGATGATCCGCCAGGCGGCGGGAATGTCGCCGCTGAGGTGATGGTCCACGATCGCGGTCCTGGCGACGCGCGGTTCGAGGTACGGCCGCAGATCCCCCACCTGCTGCCAGGATCCGGTATCGACGATGACGATCACGTCCGGTTCCATCGCCGGCAACTCACCGGTGAAGGTGCGCACCAAATCGCGGCCGAGGAGTCCCTGGAACTGGTCCGGCACGGGCGGGAGAAGAGGGGCATCGACCTGCTTCCCCAGCGCCCGCAGCGCCGCAGCCAACGCCGCGACGCTGCCGTACGCATCGCCATCGGGCTTGGCGTGGGTGGCGATCACCACCCGTGAGGCATCCAGCAGCCGCCGTGCCAGGGAGTCATACGTCGTGTTGGAGAGGTAGTCATTCATGATTCGGAGGCGATGCGATGTGCCGTCGAAGTCAGGGAGCCGCAAGTGGTGTCGTCAAGCACCCCCAGGCCGTGCCACGCGCGTGCCTGCGCGATGTCGCGATGAAGCTGCGCCTTGAGGGCATCCACTCCCGGAAATGCCTGCTGATCCCGCAGCCAGCGGGTAAACCGCAGCGTCAGCGGCCGGCCGTACAGCTCGCCTGAGAAATCAAGCAGATGGGCCTCGATGGCGAGCGATCGACCCTGGAATGTGGGCTTTTGCCCGACGCTGATGGCTGCGGGGTGCGTCTGCTCGCCGGTGAGTGCGTAACCGGCATAGACACCCGCCCCAGGAATCGCCCGCCCGACGGCGATCGACGGATCCAGATTGGCCGTCGGCACACCGATCGTCCGCCCGCGGCGTTCACCTTCGACGACCTTTCCCGAAAGTTCGTACGCCCTGCCGAGCGCCCGTGCGGCGTCGGCCACGCGCCCACGCCTGAGCAACCACCGGATCAGGGAGCTGCTCACCGGCGCGAGAAGCTGATCGCACAGCGCCACCTCAACCGGCGCGACGACCTCCACCTCGAAGCCGTATCGCGCGCCCAACTCGCGCAGGGTGTTCACATCGCCTGCCCGGCCTTTCCCGAAGCGGAAGTCGCCGCCCTCTACCATGGCCGCGGGATTCTGCGCCCGCACGAGGGTCTGGATGAACCGCTCGGGGGTCTGGGAGAGCAGTTCGGGGGTCGGCGGGAGGATCACCACCTCATCGGCGCCGGCGGCGCGAAGGAGGTCCGCCCGCCGGGGGGCATCGGTCAGCCGCGGGGGCGTCTGATCCGGGCGGAGGATCGAGGCCGGATGCGGGTCGAAAGTGATCGCCCGCACGGAAGCGCGATGGCCCTCGGCCAGGGCCTTGGCCCGTGCGAGGATCGCCTGGTGGCCCCGATGGACGCCGTCAAAGTTCCCGATCGTCAACACGCAGTGCTCAGCCATGCACGCGAGAGGATAGCGGACGCGCAGCGCGGCGACGACCGGGGCGGCGCGGGCCGGGGGTGACTACGATCTGGAGTCCGCTCGCATGAAGAAGGAGAATCGCCATGCCAAGAAGCGCAACCACGTCCACCCTCATCGAAGTCGGCAAAACCGCCCCCGCCTTTTCCCTCACCGACCAGGCGGGGAAGAAACACAACCTCAAGGACTACCGCGGCCGATGGGTCGTCCTGTACTTCTACCCCAAGGATGACACCTCCGGATGCACGAAGGAGGCCTGTCAGTTCCGCGATGCGGACGATGCGCTGAGCGCCGCGGGCACGGTGGTGCTGGGCGTCAGCCCGGACGACGAGACGTCGCACGCGAAGTTCACAAAAAAGCACGCGCTCAATTTCGATCTTCTTGCGGATCCGGAGAAGCGCGTCTGCGAGAAGTACGGTGTGTGGCAGGAGAAGTCGATGTACGGGCGAAAGTACCTGGGGGTGGTACGCACGACGTACCTGATCGATCCCGAGGGAAAGGTCGCGAAGCGCTGGGACAAGGTGAAAGTGCCCGGACACGCGGTGGATGTGCTCAAGGCGATCGAGTCGCTGCGCGCTTTGTGAGCATGGCCGCGGCCGCGCAGTGCCTGGGGTTGTATGACGCACAAAAGGGCGCGAATTCTGCAACTGCTTGTAAGTCAGCAGGATGCGAGCCGGTGAGCAATGTTCGCAAGCGGGTGATCGCATGGAGGTGCTCGAATTCGCATCATTAGGCACGGCGGTTGCGGGGTGTTCAGGAGGCTGCGGAATGGAGCGGTGAACAACACCGCGGGGCTTGTCGTAAGGATTTCCAAGAAAAAATGGGCCTGACAGGCAAGACGGGCGATGTATGTATGGTAAGATACGTGTACCGAAGGCCTCGGATGGATTGCCTTCGGCCGAGAAAGGATGCTCAACATGGCCAAGACGACAAAGACCTCTTCGCAGGCAACTTCCTCCAACACCGCGACCGCGCGCTCAGCCGCCAAACCCGCCGGCGCGACGAAAAGCACCACGTCCAAGAGCGGCGCCAACGGTGGAAAGACCACGATCGCCGCGACCGCCGCGCCCGCG
>JBGTFI010000282.1:0-8319 GCA_041747335.1 Phycisphaeraceae bacterium
CGGCGCCCGTCGGCCCCATCGGCGCGCGGAGGATCACGTCGAAGGTCACCTCGTCGGACGTGGCGCTCAGGAGGATGTCCGCGCTGGTGACGCCGTTGGTTCCGCGATCGACGATCCAGTTCAGCCCCGCCGGGCCGAGCGCCTCGAAGAGCGCCGTGCGGATGATCTGCGGCGTGAGCGAGCCGGCGACATCGGCCAGGTTGTCCGACACCTTCGCGCGGACCTGCTCGAAGAAGTCCACGCCCTGCGCAAGCTGCCCGCCGACGATGGGCAGCGGCAGACTGAACACGGCCGCGTCGAGCGCCTTGTCCAGCGCCATGAGCAGGTCGTCAAACCCTTTGCGGAAGCTGTCGAGGTTGTCCAGCAGAGAGATGTTCTGCTGAAGGTTGCGGACGTTCGGGCCGGTGAGACTGGTCGTCGCGCCGGGCTGATCGAGGTTGTTGATGACCAGCCGAAGGGGGGGCTGATTGCCGGGAATCGGCGCGGGGAAGGTCATCGGCAGGCGGATGTCGAGGCGTCCATCGATCGTCGCCCGCGTCGCGGCAGACGCGGCCGCGAGCGCGTAGCGCCCGGAACCGGAAGGGCTCAGCGTCACGTCGTAGGTGACCGGCTGCGTGGTCCCGGCCAACCCGTCCGCGTCGATCACCATCGTCCCGGCGATGATGCGCGCCTCGAGCGCGCCCATGAGGGCGCGGAAGTCGAGTGTTCCGTTCGCGCCCGGCCGGACGGCGCGCAGATCAAACGCCATCGAGGTGGAGTCCGCGATGAAGCCGCGCTCCGCGCCGGTCGTCGCGAGGTTGATCCCGAAATCCAGGTTGATCTCACCTCCCGCTTCGACCGTCAACCGGCTTGCGCCGGTTGAATCCATCAACACGCCGATCCCATCCAGCCCAAGCGGGGCAAGATCGATGCCCAGGGCATCAAGATCGAGTGTCAGCGCGATCTCACGCGCGACCTCGGCGGGGCGATAGTCCATCGAAAGGCGCAGCGCCTGCGCGCCGGGGGCCACATCTAAAGAAAGGCTTACCCCCGACACGCCCGCGATGCCGCCCAGCGCCGCCTGGGCCTGCTGGATCGTTCGCGGCGGAGCGCTCACGAAGCCGGCCAGCGCCTGCTCGAATCCGTTTGCGACACCGAGCAGTTCCCCCACGCTGACGTTCAACCCCGGCAGGCGGTAGGCGAGCTTGCCCGATGACTCGACCGCGCGCAGATAATCGGCAACGCCTTCGAGGACCGAAGTCACCTCCGCCATGGTGAGGGACTGCGCGGCGCTCAGGATCCCCTTCGTCGTGCTTTCAGCACCGACGAGCGCGTGGCTTAGCGAAGTAGGATCGAGCAGGTCGGCCAGTTCCGCGCGGAGCACGACCGATTCCGTGGATGACACGCCAGCCAGACCCGGTGCGATCGTCAGCGGCAGATCGACCGCAAGCGATCCGCCGCGCGTCTGCGAACCGATCAGGCGTTCGGGTGCGCCGGTGCTGAAGTTGAGCTCGCGCAGCGTCGCCCGCCCGTCGTTCGCATCCGTGCCGGGATCAGTGAGGGCGAGCGTGGTGCGGGTCAGACCCGCGGCCGATCCGCCGGTGAACGACACCCCCAGCGCACCCCACACGCCGCCGCCGGAAAGATTCGCGCCGGTCAGGCCGACTTCGATGTCCACCTCACCGGTCGTGATCGCGAGATGATCCGACAGCGTGTCACCGTGGAGCACTTCGCCGCTGAGCGTGAGCGATTGGGTTTCCTCATCCTCGGCGAAGCCTTCGGTGAACAGGCCGAGGTCGAACTTCGCCAATGAGCCGTTGAGCGCTCTTACCTCGAACGCCTGCGATCCGCCGGTGTGGTCGATCAGGGTCAGGCCGGCGTGAGCCTCTTCCGGGTCGGTGGTGATTTCGAGCGCGCCTTGTCCGAGCGCGGCGTCGGCGGCGGCCTGGACCTTCGTGATCAGCTCGCCGAGCGTCGCGGTGGCGGGCGCGTGGTCGAGATTCACCTCGAACGACCTTCCGTCACTCATGTGAACCGCGATGTCCGATTGGCCCGCGGCGGTGCGGACGCCCGTTCCGCGGTTGAGCAGATGCACGGGTGTCGCGGCCGCGAGCGGCCCGACGGCGCCGCCGAAGGGCGCCAGCGACACCGCCAGCGAGAAGTCCATCGTGGCGCTGGGGGTAAGTGTCACGGAGCCGGAAGTCAGCAGATCGTGCAGCGGGCCGATGTCGAAGAGGTTCACGTCGGCCGCGATCGATTCCAGAACCCCGCCCACCGAAAGGTCGAAGCGCAGCTCCCGCGAGGCGGCGTCATATCGCACGTTCGAGATCAACCCATCGAGCAGGGTCATGAGTTCCTGCACGGTGTTGAAGGCCGGTTCTTCGACCTCGTCCGCCGTGGCCGCGCGGGTGATCGGCTGGAGGATGTTCTTCTCGAAGAGCGCGCCCAGGTCCACGGCGTCGGCCAGGCTCACGCCCCGCGCCAGCAGCACGCCGGAGTTGAACGCGGAGGAGGCCGAGAAGTTCGAGAGAAAGTTGCCCAGCCCGGTGAGCATCTGCCGCAGGTCGTCCGGTTCGTAGTCGGTGAACGGCGTGACGCCGCGGGCTGTGAAATTGTGCGTCACCGTCAGCGGGGAGGCGCCGAGCGCATCGCCGATGATGGTGAAGCGAGCGGGGTTCTGGGTGCTGTTCGCTACGCCCGGCAGGCCGCTGACCATGCGCAGGTCCACATCGACGTTGGCCTGTCCTGTCTGGGTCGCGGCGTTCTGACCCGCCTGGCGAAGCTGGGCGAGCGTGAGGTGGCTGGTGTTGTCCGCGGGGTTGCGCAGGGCGAGGGAGATATGGGCGTCCAGGGCGATCCGGCTCGCCCCGCCGAAGGCGCCCACCGTCAGCCCCAGCAATCCCGCGCGGGCGGCGAAGGCGGCGTTCGCCATCATCACCTGCGCGGTAACTTCCAGCGGCGATGTGTACTCAATGAACATCGCATCGCCCGTCGCGGGCAGACGCGTTTCATCCAGCCCCAGCGTCAGCGCCCAATGGAACGTCGTGACCACGTCGGCCGCGAGGTCCGTCGGAGTGAGCAGCACATCGTCGGGATCACCGAAGGAAAGGGAGACGTTGTGCGCGGTGCGCTGGCCGGTGATCGCCAGATCGAGCATGAGTGAACCGCCTTCGCGCCGCGGCGTGGCGGAGACTTCGATCGTCAGATCGCCGGTGGTACTGGGGGCGCGGTCGATGGCGTTGGCGAGCTTCTCCAATGTCGCGCCCCCGGAGTGAAGTACCTCCAGCGCCGGTTGAATCACGTGCGCATCGAACGCACCGGCCACGTCCGCCAGTTCGCCGAGGGAGGCGCCGATCAGTCCGGTCTCCTGGCTGAGCTTGTCGGTGAGGCTGGCCTCACGGAGCAGGTCGAGCTGGGCTTCGAGGCCCTGGCGCAGGGCGTCGATCATCTGAGCGTTTCGGGCGGTGATGGGCGCGAAGTCCGCGTTGAATGAAACCGTCGGCGGCGTCGCGTCAAAGATCGCCTCATCCGCGATCAACGCCGTCGGCCTGCCGGCGCCGCCCAGCGGCTGCGCGGGATCGCGCAGGATCAGCTCCAGCGTCGCCTCGCCCGTGGCGTCGATGGCGGACATGGCCGCCGCGGCATCGCTCTGAAGTTCGGCGATGGTGAGTCTGCCCTGTGCATCGCCATCGGGATTGTGCAGCGCGATCGTCGCGTGGGCGGCGACTTTGGCCGAGCCATCGGTCACTTCCAGCGCGGTGAATCCGAAACCCGCATCGAGGTCCGTGAGGGTCTGATCGGCGATCGCATCGAGGGTCAGCTCGCCTGCCTGCAGGAAAAAGTCGCCCGCATCGACCGAACCGTCGGTCAGGTCGATGCCGAACGAGAGGGTGAAGGACATTCGGCCGAGCATTTCGATGGATGCCTGGTCTTCGATCGAGAAGCCCACTTCCTCCGCGCCGGGGCCGAGGGTGAGCTGGGCGGGTGAAAGGCGTTCGCCGTCGATCACCACGTCGAAGCGGATCTCCGCGGCGTCGCTGAAGCTGCTCGCCTGGCGGACGTGGGGGTGGGCGGCGAGGGCGGCTGCGACTTGGTCGGCGGTGGCGACGGAGACATTGCGAAACAGGCCGTCGCCTTCTCCAAAGAGCGGCGCGAGCAGGCTCTCATCCCACATGGCGCGGAGGTCCACGATGCCCGCGAGGTTCGCGGTGGTGATCCCCAGCGGCTGGGTGATCTGCGTTCTCGCGTTCAGTCCCGCGCCCAGGTGAGACAGGGCGCTCAGGCCGTCGCGCAAGGCCCCCTGCTCGGCATCGCCCAGTACGGCGCTCAGGAGCAGGCGCGGTTCGAGGGGTTCAAGGTTGCTGAACGGCCCGCCCCCGGAAAGGGGCGAGTGATCGAGGGCGTGGCTGACGGTCTGTTCGGGGCGGTATCGTCCGCCGCCGACCGCGCCCACGACCCTGGCCCGAAGTGTCTGGATCCACGTCACATCTGATCCCTTCTCTATCTTCACAGGCCGCGGTGAACCGGCCGATGGAACTCTTCGTATCCCTCGTCGCGCGGGGAACATGAGGCAGGCCGGGCAAGACCACAAAGCCCGGCGCGGAGCGCGCCGACTTCCCCACCTATAATGCGATGAAGCGGGGACCGACCGGCCAGATCAGCCCGCCAGCCCGCTCCGCTCCGTCAGGAAGGCCCGAGATTGAGTCAAGCCCGCAGCGAAGTCACGCGAATCCTCCAGGCGATCGAGGCCGGCGACATCCAGCGGTCGGAGGAGCTGCTGCCGGTCGTATACCAGGAGCTTCGCGCGTTGGCGGGTCAGATGATGGCGCGTGAGCCGCGAGGGCAGACCCTCCAGGCCACGGCGCTGGTCCATGAGGCATATCTGCGGTTGATCGGTCCCGATGGCGAGGCCTCGCGATGGGACAACCGGGGGCACTTTTTCGCCGCGGCCGCCCAGGCGATGAGGCGGATTCTCGTGGAGCGTGCCCGGCGGGTCGCCGGGCCCAGGCGCGGCGGGGGCAGGAAGCGCCTGGCGCTCGACGGGGTGGACCTGCACATCGACAGCGACCCGCTCGAGATCCTGGCGCTCGACGAGGCTCTGGACCGCCTGGCCCAGCGTGATGCGCGGCTGGCGAAGGTCGTTTCGCTGCGCTACTTCGCGGGTCTTAGCGAGGAGGAGACGGCTGCGGCATTGGAGATCTCCACCAGAACCGTCCGGCGGGACTGGACCTTCGCCCGGGCGTGGCTGTACAAGCAGCTTTCCGAAGACCGGGGCGACGAACAACAGAAGGCGGAATAGCATTTTGATCCCGGCGACCCCAGCCACCCCGGTTTCCGAGGCGCTGGTTTCGAAGGCCGGTCGGTCCGGCGTTCGCAAATCCCTCGCGGGCGCCTATAATCGACGGGTGGATACGGATCGTCCCGCTCGCGGTTAGGTTGGATGGGTTGTTCGGCGGTCGTTCTCGCCAAGGATTGTCACGATGGTCACCAGTTACGGCGCCCTCTGCACCGACTTCTACGTGAATCAGAAGCTGGCGGTGAAGATGGACCTCCCCGCGGAGCGCGAGACGATCCTGCACCTGTTCGACCGCGTGCGGAAGTCCGTGCCGGATATGAACCGCTTTCGCCGGTACGATGGCGAGTTCGCGCTCGAATCCAGCCGCAAAGAAGCGGAATACCGCTGGTTGGCGCTTCGGCGCACGAGCATCCGGACGGGGCACGTCAATCCTTCGTCGATGGAGGAGGTCTACGAATACCATCGGTTGATGCTGGAGGTCGCGCCCTACCACCTGACGATCAGCCCGCTGGACATCGACTATCTCGAACTCCTGTTCGGGTTTGACCTTGAGTGCGAGGGGGACCATGACCAGGTGGTCTTTGACGCCCTGATGTCCGACGGCCCGCTGGCGGACCTCTCGGCCGGACCGGTCGCGGGCGTGCTGGATTGCCAACCGGCCTTCGGCATCTCCCTTTCGCAGAGCGGCGACACCCAGGCGTACTTCGAGGTCAAGACCCGCGCCAAGAGCCGCCGCGGCAAGTCGTCCGGTTACCGCGACGAGCCCATCAGCGTCTTCGTCACCGTCCGGCGCTATGGGCCGGTCCAGAAGGTCGACGACCTCAAGCACCTGTTTGACCGCCTGGCCCGCACCACCGAGGCGCTGGCGGGGGACAAGCTCGTTCCGTGCCTGCTGACGCCCATCGCAAGGCAGATCACCTCCAGCTCGAGCGAAGGCGGTTCGCAGGGGATGAGCCTCTAGCCGATGGGCTCGCCTGAGCCGCCCGGGAACTTCGCTTGACCGTCTATCGCCAGCTCGATCCGCAGCGCATCGTCGAAACCCTCGACGCGCTGAACCGGCGCGTCGCCGAGCGGTTCCCCGATTCGGGGCTGTCGAAGATCTGCAACGACCTGCTCGAAGTCGGAAAGCAGGCGCGGCAGCGCTCGCTGAGCATCGCCCGTCCGCTGTGGGGGTTGCGGATCGGGATGGGCGTCGCGGCCGTGCTGCTGGTGGTGCTTCTGGTTGAGGGATTCATGCTCGCCAAGCCCAACCAGGGACCGCTGACCTGGACGGAGCTCGTGGGCGTGCTGGACGCGGCGTTCAACGTGATCGTCCTGCTGGGGGCGGCGATTGTGTTTCTTGTGACCGTCGAATCCCGGATCAAGCGGTCGCGGGCTCTGGCGGCTTTGCACGAGCTTCGATCGCTCGCGCACGTGATCGACATGCACCAGCTCACGAAGGATCCGCAGATCGCGGTGGCCGATGACACCGGGGCGCAAAGCCCCACGCCATCTTCCCCCAAGCGCACACTTTCTCCATTTTTACTGGCGCGCTACCTCGATTACTGCAGTGAGATGCTTTCGCTGGTGGGCAAGATCGCGGCGTTGTACGTCGAGCGGTTCAACGATCCGGTGCTGCTGGCGTCGGTTAATGAGCTTGAATCGCTGACGACCAGCCTGTCGCGGAAGATCTGGCAGAAGATCATGCTGATCAAGTAGGCCCGGCGGTGATCGAGCGTATAGAATGGAAAGGGCCCGGCGGCGGCCCGACGCCTGACGGCGCGTCCTGACAGGTCTGACGGAGAGGAGAAGCATTGATGTTTGTTGCTCTATTCCGCCCGGCATTGAACCACTCTCTGGGTTCGATGGCCGCGCTTTCACTCGTCTTCACCACCGTGACGCAGGCCGACCTGCTGATCCAGAACAGTTCAACGCCCGCGGGCAACGCCGCGTCGTTCGCGGCCTGGCTGGCGGACATCGGCATCACCGAAGGGGAGGTCCAGCACTTCGTTGACTTCGAGAGCGGTTTCGTGGCCGGGCAGAACGTCTCGGGGGTCGACGGCCTGTTCCCCGGCGGGCTGGTGATCCGCGACACTTCGGCCGCGGGTTCGGCGACGATCCAGTCCACCACCACCTGGTTCGGCGGGTCGAACCCCATCGGGATGTTCGCGCTTTCGCACAATGAGCTGCCGTATCTGGAACTCGACTTCTCCGCCCAACCGGTCGATTACGTCTCGTTCTTCGACATCGATCAGGCGGGGACCACGATCCTTGTGGATCTGACGGACGAAACGACCGTCAGTTTCGCCATCGAGACCACCGGAGCCGGCGGGAGCAGCGCGGAGTTCGTCGGGATTTATCGCAACGACCTCGCGGCCATCAGGAAAGTCCGCCTCGACGCCTCGGGCGACGGCCGATGGGGCATCGACAACCTCCGCTACGGGGGTATGGATTCCGGGTTCGTCCTGGGGGACATGGACGACAACGGCGTACTGGACGCGTTCGATGTCGATGAGTTCGAGCTGGCGCTGGCGGACAAGATCGCGTATCAGGCGCTGTTTCCGCAGGTCGATCCGGATGTGCGTGGCAATATGAACGGGATCGGCGGGCTGGACGCTTTTGACGTCACCGGTTTCGAAGCGGCGCTGGCGGGCAGCGGCGGGGCGGTGCCGGAACCGGCGACGCTCCTCCCGCTTGGGCTGGGGATGCTGCTGGTCAGGCGGCGACAGACGTGATCCCCAGGTAGGTCCGGCTGTGCCGGACATCTAAGAGCCGTTGCACAGGTGTCCGGCACAGTGTATAGACCGCACAGATAAGTAACAGCCGTTCACACACATGGGTGGCGCTTCGTACGCTGGTGGCGAACCCCAGCGAAGGAGGGCCGCGATGCCATGGAAGGAGTGTGATCGGATGTCCGAACGTATCGAGTTTGTGACGCTTGCGTCGGCCGACGGGGCCAACGTGGCCGAGCTGTGTCGGCGGTTCGGGATCAGCCGCAAGACCGGCTACAAGTGGCTGGACCGTTTCCGCGCCGACGGCCAGACGGCGTTGGCCGACCGCTCGCG
>JBGTFI010000283.1:0-5886 GCA_041747335.1 Phycisphaeraceae bacterium
GTGTTCGCGAACGAACTCGACCTCGCGGAACAGGCATCCCGCCAGGTGGGGGCGTTTATCCGATCGATCGACCGCGGACCATCACAGGGTGGACGCCCGCCCATGCGCCCGGGCGGCGGCCCCGGTCCACGGCCCGGGGGCCCTCCCCAGCGCAACCCCGGAGGGCCTCGATGACAGAGCGCAAGCGCATCCTGACGGGCATCCGGCCGACCGGTGCACTGCACCTCGGCCATTATGCGGGGGCGCTGGAAAACTGGGTGCGCCTGCAGCATGACTACGAGGCGTACTTCCTCATCGCCGACTACCAGGTTTCGGACTACGCGGATGACATCGCGCGAGTTCGGGATGCGGTCTGGGAGGTGGCACTCGATTGGCTCTCAGTAGGCCTCGACCCCGAGGGGAGCTCCTTCGTTATCGAGAGCCTCGTGCCGGAACACGCCGAGCTGACCACCTTGCTCGGCTGGTTCTTGCCGGTCTCGATGCTCGAGCGGAACCCGACGCTCAAAGCCGAAATGGCCGACATCGAGAATCCCGAGGACAGCACCAAGGAGAAGAAGTCGGTCCCGGTGGCGTTCTATACGTACCCGGTGATGCAGGTGGCGAACATCCTCCTGCCACGGGCACACCTCGTGCCGGTGGGCGAAGACCAGCTGCCCCACATAGAGATGACGCGTGAGACGGCCCGGCGCTTCAACCGGCGATTCAAGGATGTGTTTCCGGAACCGGACGGTCTCGTCGGGCGCGTACCGCGGCTGGTGGGCACCGATGGCAACGCGAAGATGAGCAAATCGCGCGGCAACACGATCGACCTGAAGGACTCTGCGGAGACGGTCGCGAAGAAGATCAAGAGCATGTATGCGGGGCCGCCGCGCGGGGCCGCCGAACCAGGCAAGGTCGAGGAGAACCCGATCTTCCTCTACCTCGATGCGTTTGACCCGGATAGGGCGAGCGTGGCGCAAATGAAAGAGGACTACGCGACCACCGGCTTGCCGAACAAGGTGCTCAAGGACCGTCTCACGGACGTGCTGAACAACCTGCTCGACCCGTTCCGGGACCGGCGCTCGCGGTACGAACAGAACATGCCGGCGGTGAAGGATGCGCTCGAAGCTGGTTCGAAGCGGATGCGCACGATCGCTCGGGACACTATGGAGATGGTGCACGACGCGCTCGACCTCAACTACCTGGGGAGGTACTAGATGCTTCGCCCAACGCTGGATGAGGTGAAGGAACTGGCCGGCAAGGGGCTCGGCAACCTGGTGCCTATCTACAAAGAAGTCACGGCCGACCTGGAGACGCCGGTCAGCGCGTTCCTGAAGGTGCGCAAAGGGCCGTACAGCTTCCTGCTCGAATCGGTCGAGGGCGGCGAACGGATGGCGCGCTACTCGTTCATTGGGACCACGCCCTACCGCGTGCTGAAAATGGGGCCGGGACAGGAGTACGACGGCGACCCGCTGGTGCCGGTGGAGCGCGAACTTTCACGCTTCAAGCAGGTGCCTCTGGCGGGCGTGCCCGCGTTTACAGGCGGGGCAATCGGGTTCGTCACGTACGACGCGGTCCGCCACTTTGAGCCGAGGGTGGTGCCGCCCGAGCTGGATGAACTCGGCATCCCTGAAGCGATCTTCCTCTTCTGCGATTCCATGGTGGTGTTCGACCACATCCACCACACGATAAAAGTGATCGCACACTGCCGGCTGGATGGCGACATCGACTCCTCGTTCCGGCAGGCGGCGTACCAGATCGACGAGATCGTTGAACGGCTGAGTAATCCGACCATCCAGCTCCCGCAGGAATCGATTGGCGACGTGCTGCGGACGAGCAACAAGGGTGACTCGAATGTCGGCCGCGAAGGCTACGAGCTGATGGTGGAGAAGATCCGCGAGCACGTCATCGCTGGCGACGTTATCCAGACCGTGCCCTCGCAGCGGGTGGCCCGGCAGACGGCGGTGCACCCGTTCAACATCTATCGTCAACTGCGGATCGTGAATCCGTCGCCGTACATGTTTTACCTCGATATGGGCGACTTCCAGATCGTGGGAGCGTCCCCGGAACTGCTAGTAAGGGTCGAAGACGGGATCGTCACCAACCACCCGATCGCGGGGACGCGGCCGCGTGGCGCGACGCCTGAGGAGGACGAACGGCTCGCGAAGGACCTCCTTGCGGACGAGAAGGAACTTGCAGAGCACATCATGCTCGTTGACCTTGGCCGCAACGACGTTGGGCGCGTCTCGAAGCCGGGCACGGTGAACGTGGACCGCATGATGGAGATCGAGAAGTACTCGCACGTGATGCACATCGTCTCGAACGTATCCGGGCAGCTGGCGGCGGATAAGACGCCCTACGACGCGTTTCGGTCGGTGTTCCCGGCTGGAACCGTCAGCGGGGCGCCGAAAGTGCGGTCGATGGAGCTGATCGCGGAACTCGAGCCCTCGAAGCGCGGCATCTACGCCGGGGCCGTGGGGTATGTGAGCTTCGCGGGGAGCCTGGATACGTGTATCGCCATCCGCACGATGCTGTGTAAGGACGGCGTGGCGTACCTGCAGGCGGGCGGCGGCATCGTCTATGATTCGGTGCCCGAGACCGAATACACCGAATCCATGAACAAGATGCGCGCCCTGATGCGCGCGATCGACCAGGCGGAAATCGCGGCTGCCGAGATGAAAACCGGCAGCATTGGGTACGGATAAGACCATGACAGACCGCCGCCCGGATTGCGTCTACGGCATCCTCATCCGCGAAGGGCGTGTGTTCCTGCGCTCCATGGATGGGGCGCTCGGGCTGCCCGGCGGCCTCTTCCGGCCACTCGCGGAAGACCGGAAGGTCGAGCTGCGGGCCCACATCTGGGATCAGCTGGCCATCGAGGCGCGGGCGGTGTGGGCGCAGGGCGCTTTCGACTACCGCAACCCCGACGAAGAGACCGAGCGGTTCAGCGGGTTCTACACGGTTTGGGAGTGGGAGCCAGACCCGGCTCCGCAACTTGGGCGCTGGTTCGATGCCGACCAGGTAGCCGAAAGCACGCTGGCGCCATCACTGCGAATCCTCCTGCAGAGCGTAATTGCCACGCAGGCGGTGAAGACCACATGAAGCAGCACATCCACATGGCCGCGATCCTTGAACGCGAAGGCCGTCTGTTCCTGATCCGGCCGAAGCCGGATGGCCCTTGGGAACTCCCAGGGGGACCGCTGCCGCCCCACAACGATGATGTAGACGAGGAGATGGACGCGATCCTCGAGCGGCTGGGCGTGAAGGCTCCTGCGATCGAGGAAGACTTCCTGCAGACGCACTACTTCCCGGTGACGGGCGGCCAGTTCGTCTTCAACCTCTACGCGGCTACCGAGTGGACCGGCGAGCCGACGGTTCCGCCCGGACACGGCAGCGGCTGGTTCGATGTGAACGAACTCGATGCCATCCACATGGATGAGGGGGCCCGGAACGCCGTGCTCGAAGCGTTCGGCATGCGCGAACCGAAGGACATCACCGCGGACATCCTCGGCGCGATGGCGGGGATCAAGGAGGAGGCTGGATCGACGCCCGCCACCACTGCACCCAAACCAGCAAGCACGAACGAGGCGCGGGCAGCTGGCCTCGAAGTTCTCGGCACGCTCTCCGGGCTGGACCCGGAGCGCGCGGCGGCCGCGATGGAGCAGCGCGAGCCGGAACTCGCGAGCGACATCATCGATTTCGCGCTCGGGCAGGTGTGGAGCAGCGCGGCGCTGGATCGGAAGACACGCAGCCTGCAAGTGGTTGCGATGCTCGCCGCCCAGGGGCGGGTTGGCCAGCCACTTCGGTCGCATATCAACGGCGCGCTGAACCACGGCGCAACTCCGGAGCAGATCGTGGAAACGCTGCGGATGGTGTCGGTGTACGCGGGGTTCCCGGCAGCGCTCGAAGCGTGGCCGGTGATGGAAGGCGTGTTCGAACAGCGCGGCATTCCCCGCCCAGGGAGCCCGCAATGAACGCTGTGCTCTGGGATATGGACGACACGCTGCTGGATACGCTCGAAGGGCGGATGATCGCGCTGTCGCACGCGCACGAGACCCTGCTGGGCGAACCCACAGACCCGATCGAACTGTGGAGATCGCACAAGGGAGGCTCGCTGGAGGCGATGGGTCAGCGCCTGATGGGTGACGACTGGGCGACGTTCGCGCGGGTGTATCGAGAGCGGTACTACAGCCTGGTGCGGGACATCCGGCCCTATGAAGGCGTCGAGGCCGTGCTGCGCTACTTCCACGGTGCGGCCATCCCGATGGGAGTGGTTACGTCCAAGGTGTCGTATGGGGCCGTCGAGGAACTCACGACCGCCGGGCTCCTCGGATTCTTCCACTCTGTTGTGGGCGCCGATGACACGGACCTGCACAAGCCCGACCCGGAACCGATCTACCTGGCTCTAGATCGGATGATGATCGACCACCACGAGAACGTGCTGTTCGTGGGGGATAGCCCGGCAGACATCTGGGCGGCGCGAAATGCCGGCGTGAAGTCGGTGGCGGCGCTCTGGGGCGCGCTCGATTCGGAGCTGCTGCTGGAGGCGTTGCCCGACTTCACGGCACGGACGCCCGGCGAAGTCCTGAGCATCGCCCAGGAAATGGGTGGGCCGCGATGACCGTGCAGCTGGAGAAACACCTGGGGCATGTGGGCGTGCGGTTCTATCGCTACGGGAGCATCGAGCTCGTGCTGGTGCCGCTGATGGACGAATCAGCGAGCTTCACGCGGTCGGCGGGCGATGGGTATTTCCTGGTGGCGCTGATGGGCGAACCGGGGTCGGCTTATCCGCTCGACCTGCGGGCGCCGGGTTCGTACAACGCCGGATACCTGGAACAGAAGTTCAAACTGGATCGGCGCGGCTACGGCTACACGCCGGAAGAGCTCGCGGCCACGCTGCAACGCATCGCCGAGGACCTGGGCCACGAGGAGGGCATGGACCGATGACGACGGTACTGATCGACAACTACGACAGCTTCACCTACAACCTCTACCAGTACCTGGCGGAGCAGGGCGCGGACGTGAAGGTGTTTCGGAACGACCAGGTGACTATTGGCGAACTGCGCGCGCTGAACCCGGACCACGTCGTTATCTCGCCCGGGCCGGGCACGCCGGACGACGCGGGGATTTCGCGGGACGTGATCCGCGAGTTCGCCGGGAAGGTGCCGGTGCTGGGCGTGTGCCTTGGGCACCAGTGCATTTATGACGTGTACGGCGGCACGGTCGCCGGCGCGGGCGAGATCAAGCACGGGAAGACCTCGCAGATCGACCACGACGGGAAGGGCGTGTTCAAGGACATCCCGAACAACCTGAAAGCGGTGCGGTACCACTCGCTCGCGGGCACGCCGGAAACGCAGCCTGACGACCTCGAAGTCACGGCGCATTCGGAGAGCGGCGTGATCATGGGCATCCGGCACAGGAAGCTGAAGGTGGAGGGGGTACAGTTCCACCCCGAGTCCATCGCCACGGAGTGGGGCAAGGAGCTGTTGCGGAACTTCCTTGCGATGGTGGGAGGCGAATGGTGACCTAATTTACTATTCACGATTCACGATTAGCCCTCACCCCCAGCCCCTCTCCCGCCGCGGCGGGAGAGGGGAGTCCAGAGGTGGCGCGATGACGGCTGTGCAGGACGCCATCAAGGGGCGGGTGGATGGCGGCGGAATTGGCGGTCCGGCGGCGGCGCTTGCGCTAGAGGAGATCATGACCGGGAGCGCGACCCCGGCGCAGATTGGGGCGTTCCTGGCAGCGCTGCGGGTGCGTGGGGAGACGCCGGAGCTGATTGCGGCTTGCCTCGAAGTGATGCATCGTCACGCCGAGCCGGTGAACACTCCGGACGTCATCGATATCTGCGGCACGGGCGGCGATGGCGTGGATACGATCAATGTTTCGACCGCGGCGGGGTTCGTG
>JBGTFI010000284.1:0-3137 GCA_041747335.1 Phycisphaeraceae bacterium
GCGCGGGATGACGGTGTCGGACACCGGCGGGCCGGTGGAGGTGCCGGTGGGCGAGGAGGTGCTCGGCCGGGTGTTCAACCTGCTGGGCGAGCCGATCGACAAGCGCGGGCCGATCCAGGCATCGCGCACGCGGGGCATTCACCGGGATCCGCCGGCCTTCGTGGACCTCAACCCCAAGACGGAGATCTTGGAGACGGGCATCAAGGTCGTCGACCTGCTGTGCCCCTTTGTGCGCGGCGGGAAGATCGGGCTGTTCGGCGGGGCGGGGGTGGGCAAGACGGTCATCATTCAGGAGATGATCGCCCGCATCGCCCGCGAGCACGGGGGGTATTCGGTGTTCTGCGGCGTCGGCGAGCGCACCCGCGAGGGCAACGACCTGTGGCTGGAGATGAAGGAGGCGAAGTTCACCGATGCCCAGGGCGTCGAACGGTGCGTGCTCGATCGCGTGGCGATGGTGTTTGGGCAGATGAACGAGCCTCCGGGAGCGCGCCTTCGCGTGGCGCTTTCAGGGCTGACGATGTGCGAGGATTTCCGCGACCGTACCGGAAAGGAAACACTGCTCTTCATCGACAACATTTTCCGCTTCACGCAGGCCGGTTCAGAGGTTTCGGCGCTGCTCGGCCGAATGCCCTCGGCGGTGGGTTACCAGCCGACGCTCAGCACGGAGATGGGCCAGCTCCAGGAGCGCATCACCTCGACGGACAAGGGAGCGGTCACCAGTGTGCAGGCGATCTACGTTCCGGCGGACGACCTGACCGACCCCGCGCCCGCCACGGCGTTCAGCCATCTGGACGCGTTCGTCGTCCTTTCCCGCGGGATCGCGGAAAAGGGCATCTATCCCGCGGTGGATCCGTTGGCTTCGACCAGCCGCATCCTCGAACCGGGGATCCTCGGCCAGGAGCACTACCAGGTCTCGCGGCAGGTGCAGTCGATTCTCCAGCGCTACAAGAGCCTTCAGGACATCATCGCCATCCTGGGTGTGGATGAGCTTTCGGAGGAGGACAAGCTGATTGTCGCACGCGCTCGAAAGATCGAGCGGTTCCTGTCGCAGCCGTTCTTTGTCGCCGAGCAGTTCACTGGGTTCGCGGGCATCTACACTTCGCTCAAGCAGACGATCGAATCGTTCCGCCGGCTGTGCGCCGGGGAGGGGGACGACCTGCCCGAATCGGCGTTCATGTACGTGGGGACGCTCGACGATGCGCGGGCGAAGGCGGAGAAGATGGCCGCGGCGGTGGAGGGGTGAGCGACGGTACTTGAGGGACAGTGGGGCGGGCGTCTCGCCCGCCATCGCGGCGAAGCCGCGAGTTTGTAGAGAATCGCGGACACAAGGCATTGTCGATTCAGGCCTTGGGCCTGATGGCGGGCGGGACGCCCGCCCCACCGTTGAGCGTGTACACCGTCAGTCCCGTAAGGTCGCGCATGGGTGTGGGGGCGATCGTGCTTGCGATGTAACCCGCGCCCACGCACGCCGCCGCGCCGACGGCGCCGTAAAGAAAAACGTTGATCGTGGTCCACTGCATCGCCCAGGCAGCGATCGCGCCGGTGAAGAAGCCCGCCAGCGCCCCCCTTGCATCCGTGCGGGTGGTGAAGACGGCGAGGATGAACAATCCCGCCAACGGTCCGCCGAACAGTCCCAGCACGCGGTTGTAGTGGTCGAAGAGGAACCGGATGTCCACCCCGGCCAGGAGCAGGGCCGAGCCGGTGCCGACCGCTCCCATGAGGACGGTGATCCAGCGCGCCAGGCGCAGGTCGGCGCGGTCGTCGTCGCCTTTGAGAAAGCGGCGGTGAAAGTCGGTGACGTAGGCCGTGGCGATGCTGTTCATGCTGCTGTCGAGCGAGGACATGCTCGCGGCGAAGATGCCCGCGATGACCAGCCCCGACAGCCCTGCGGGCAGGTGGTGGACGATGAACCAGGGGAGAATCTGGTCCGACTGCGCGGGGAGAACTTCCGCCGGGCGCGCGTCTTTGAAGAAGACCCACAGGGCCGAGCCCAGCCCGAAGAAGAGCAGGGCCGTGGGGATGGTCATGGCCGCGTTGGTCCAGATGCCTTTGGCGGCCGACTTTTCATCCTTGGTGGTCAGGTAGCGCTGGATGACGGTCTGGTCGGCGGTGTAGGACATCAGGCTGGTGAAGAAGACCCCCACGGACATCACCCAGAAGACCGTGCGGGTGAGGTCCATGTCGAAGTCGAGCAGGCGGAGCTTTCCCGCGTGCGCGGCTGTGGCGATCACGTCGGCCGCGCCGCCCGTCTCCGGGCGCATCAGCACGATCACCAGGCAGAGCAGCGCCCCGCCGATCAGGACGAATACCTGCACCACGTCGGTCCAGATCACGGCCTCGATGCCGCCCATCACCGTGTATAGCGTCGCCAGCACGCCCATCAGCAGGATGCAGAGGTAGACGTCGATGCCGGTGACCGCTTCAAGGGCGATCGCGGGCAGATAGAGGACGATGCCCATGCGCCCGAGTTGAAAGAGCATGAACATCGCGCTGCCCAGCAGCCGCACCGCGACGCTGAAGCGTTTTTCAAGATATTCGTAGGAGGTGCGGACGTTCAGCCTGCGGTAGAAGGGCAGGTAGAAGAGGATGACGATCGGCGCGAGCGCGACGATCATGAAGTTGCCGATCATGCGCGTCCAGTCTTCGCGGAAGGCGATGGCGGGGATGGTCATGAAGGTGATGGCGCTGAGCTGCGTGCCGTAGATCGAAAGTCCGGCCGCCCACCACGGGATGCGTCTGCCGGCGAGGAAGAAATCCTCCGTCCCGCCTTCGCGCCTCGAGCACCACGCACCGATACCGACCATGCCCGCGAGGTACGCGCCCAGGATGAACCAGTCCAGCGGGCGAAAGGCCGAGCGATCCACCCTTTGGGTAACGAGTTCGACGCCCGGTGTGCGCACACCGGGGCGGGTTTCGCCGCTGACGATCGCCCATCCGCCGCCCCACGCGGCCACAGGCGCGGTGACCCGCGAACTTTCTTCCGGCATCAGCCCGCCCTCGACCCACTGGCGGGCGACCGTGTGATAGCCGAGGACTTTGCGTGTGAAGCCGGGGTGGAGCGAGACATCTTCGACGACCAACGCGCCGTCCGCGCCGCCGGGGATCACCAGGTGCGCCAGCCCCAGGGGGATCGCCGG
>JBGTFI010000285.1:0-11495 GCA_041747335.1 Phycisphaeraceae bacterium
GCTGCTCAAGGATCGCGGGTACGCCACGGCGGCCGTCGGCAAGTGGGGCCTTGGCCCGCCCGGCTCGTCGGGGGATCCCAACCATCACGGGTTTGACCTCTTCTTCGGCGCCAACTGCCAGCGCAACGCGCACACGTATTATCCGGCGTATCTCTGGCGGAACGATCAGCAGGTCGATCTCTCCGGGCCCAACCGCGGGGGAATCCCCGGCCACTTCCAGGGACGATTGCCCGATGACGCCCCCGAACGCTTCAAACCCTTCAAGGGCGAGGCCTACTCGCCGGACCTCATGCTCGATGAAGCACTCAAGTTCATCCGCGAGCATCGGAACAAACCGTTCTTCCTCTACTTCGCCTCCATGATCCCCCACCTGGCGCTTCAGGTGCCCGATGAGGAGCTCGAGCCGTATCTCGCGCTGGGCTGGGACGATCCGCCCTACCTCGGCGGGGGCGGATACCTCCCGCACCGCCACCCGCGCGCGGCCTACGCGGCGATGATCTCGCACCTGGACCGCGAAGTCGGCGCGATCGTCTCGCTGGTGAAGGAGCTTGGCCTGTATGAACAGACGCTCATCATCTTCACCAGCGACAACGGGCCGACGCACGTCGCCCACGTCGATGTCGACTTCTTCGACTCCGCCGGCGGCCTGCGCGGCCTCAAGGGCAGCCTATACGAGGGCGGCATCCGCGTGCCCATGATCGCCCGCTGGCCGGGGACCATTCCGGGGGGAACGGTCAGCGATCATCCGAGCTACTTCCCCGATGTGATGCCGACCTTCATGGATATCCTCGGGCGGCTCGACGAAATGCCCCCCGGCCGCGACGGCATCAGCTTCGCCCCCACGCTCCTGGGCCACGCGCAAGAACAGAAGAAGCACGCGGCCATGATCTGGGAGTTCCACGGCTACGGCGGCCAGCAGGCCGCACGCTACGGCGACTGGAAGGCCATCCGCCGGGACCTGCGTCAGGGCAACACGAACATCGAACTCTACAACCTCGCCACCGACCCCGGCGAGACGACGGACCTGGCGGCGGAACACCCGGAGATGGTGGCGAGGATGAGGGATCTCATGGCAAGAGAGCGGAGCGCATCCGAGGTGTTCAAGATGGAGGCGCTGGACCAGTAGAGGAGTAGGTCAGGCCTTGGCCTGACGGCGATCGAAATGTTCAGAGGATAGTCAAACGATGAAGACCATGGAATACGCGTGGCTGACGAGTGCTCTGCGAGTTAAGGATGGTTTTCTGGGATCCGGCAATGGATTGCCCCTGCCCTTCCTGTTTCGGCATGGCGTGGGCGTATGCACACGGCCGGAGTCCGGCTTCACATTGGCGGATGTGGCGGAGCACATTCGAACCGGCGGCCGCCAGTTCATCCTCTCCGCCAAGGGGCCCGGTGGCGTGACGCTGGACATGGCGTCGTCGTACTATCTCCCGGACATGCCTCGTAACGCCCTGATCCTGGGTTCCAGGTTGTTCGAGGCCGTGAGCGAGCGATGCAATCTGGAGTTGGGAGAGGTGGTTCCCCTGGATGCGCGATCCCTCGCCGCGCACGGGTGGACTTATCCGATGCCCGCCCATCCCGAAGATGACCGTGCTTCTCTCGAGGTGTACGAGACGCTGGGAATTGCAAGCCTGGAGGAGGCTCTGGAGGATGAGGGTGATCATGGAATCATGCGCCGCCTCTGCGAACGTTACCCGGCGCCCGAGCCGCTGCCGCCCATGACCGTGATTCTTGCTCCCTGGCTCGCACTGGGCACCACTCTGCCCAAGTCCTGGAAGCGGGACCGCATCGTCCTGTCGCTGGGCAAGGACACGGTGGTGAGGACTCGGCACGGGGATGAAAGCGCCTCCCCTGAGTTCTTTCGCACCCAGCCGATCGTCAAGTTTGAGGGCTTTCTGATTCCACTGGCGGCAGCGCCGTGCTTCGAGACCGGCAGCGACTGCAGCTGGCCAACGCTGACCTGCATCAAGCAGGTCGTGCTTGAGTGGTGAGGGTGCAATTCCTCTGCGTGCGCAAGGCGACGCAAGTGACGCGCAGCGGCGATCCGCTGAGCGAGCCCGCGGCCGCGAGCGCGGTGTCGCGGCAGTACGTGTGGGACTTGCGCTACGTGGACGCGCCGGTGGTGCGCTGGTATGTGGGCTTTCCCACGAATGGTGGGCGCGCCGACGGGGTTAGGTCAGGGAGGATTGATGACGATCGGGGCCATCTGACGGGAAAGAACCGCACAACCAGAGGGATTTCGGGATCGACATGACTCACGCCAAGTAACTGGGTGAGTGAAGATGACCGAAGTGACGCCTTGGGGCGTTGTGTCGGAGATCTGCTGTAGCGAGTAGGTCAGGCCTCGGCCTGACGGGATTACGCTATCGGCGGCGGAATTGTCCGGCACAGCCGGACCTACCAAAAAAAACCCGGGGACGCCCGCCCACGCGATGCGTCCCCGGGCCCGTTCTCTTTCAATCAAATCAGCGCGCTTACGACGGCAGGCGGACGACCGCGAACTGCGTCTGGCCGGTGCGGTCGCGCAGTTGCAGGCGCACCGCCGCGCCGTCCTTTCCGTGCTGTTCGACCAGTCGGTTGAGGTCTTCGACCGATTTCACCTCATCACTCATCACGTGGGTGATGACCATGCCCGGCTGCACGCCTTTGCTCTCGACCAGGCTCCCGGAGCGGACATCCTCGATCAGCACGCCGGGGGTGAACTCCAGCGAGTAGCGCTCGGCCAGTGATTCATCGAACGTCCGCACGCGTGTGAGTCCGAGCTTCTGAATCAGTTCCGAGGGCTGGTCGGCGGCGCTTTCGCGTGACTCGCCGGGGCGCCGCGGACGATCGGCGCGGGCGGACTGACGCGAATCGGGCTGCTCGCCGAGGGTCATGGTCAGGTTCTCACGCTTGCCGTCGCGCAGAACCTCGAGCTTCACCTTGTCGCCGGGGTTTCGGCCGGCGACGATCCAGCGGAGGTCCGAGGCGTCTTTGACCTCCTGCCCGTCGATCCTGAGCACCACATCGCCGACTTTCAGCCCCGCGTCGGCGGCCGGTCCGCCTTCGACCAGCCCGGCGACCACCGCGCCGTGGTCCACATCGAACGTTTCGAGCAGCTCCGCATCGTCGCGGATGAGAATGCCGATGAATCCGCGCGAGACCTTGCCGTCTTCGAGGATCGCCAGAACCGTCGGCTCGACCACGTCCATGGGGATGGCGAACCCGATGCCCGCGAAGAAGCCCGTTCCGGTGGCGATGGCGGTGTTCATTCCGACGACCTCGCCGTGGATGTTCGTCAGCGGTCCGCCGGAGTTGCCGGGGTTGATGGCTGCGTCGGTCTGGATGAACTTCTCGTAACCGTCCTGACCGGTCACGCCGACCTGTCTGCCGACGCCGGACACGACGCCCTGACTCATGGAGAAGCGGTATCGCAGGGGCGACCCGAACGCGAAGACCAGGTCGCCTTGCGCGACTCCTTCGGCAGCGCGGCGTGCGGGGACGAGGCTTGAGTGATCGACCTTCAACACGGCGACGTCGGTTTTGGGGTCGGTTCCGACGATGGTGGCGGCGGCGCGGGATTCGTCGAAGAAGACGACTTCGATCTCGTCGGCGTTTTCGACCACGTGGTTGTTGGTGATGATGTGTCCCCGGTCATCCCAGACCCATCCGCTCCCTGCGCCGATGGTGCGGGGGACATTGAACTCGCGGAAACGGTCGTCCTCGCGCCGGGGCGCGGCTTCGGGTTCGGGCGCGTCGAACGGGTCGGGGCCGCCGAAGAACCTTCGGAACTCGGGGGGCAGGTTGCGGAAGAACTCTTCCGGAGGCGCCGGATTGAAGCCCCGCGGGCCGGCGCTCAACCGCTCAGCGGACGCCCTGGCTTTGACGGTGATGTAGACGACGCTCGGTTCAACCGCGTCGGCCACCTTGCGCATCTCCCGCCCCAGGGCGCTGAGCGTGGGCGTTTCTGCGCGGAGGTCTGCCGTGACGCCCTGTCTGCCTTGGGCGGAGGTCGCGGTGGTAGGCCACTCCTGGTACGCGATGGAACCTCCGATGAGCGCGCCGATCACCAGTCCGACGGCTGGCCAATGCCAGCGAGATTGTGCTTGGATCATGGGAAGAAGTCCTTTCCTTGATGGTGTGTGTTTATGCGGCCGCGGATCCCTTGGACGGGATCGGCCGCATTTCGCCCTGGCGGGCTGGCAAGTTCGTACAAGGACACTACGGCCCAACCGCCCGTTCATGTTCATCAAAGCAGTGGGTCGAGGAGCGCATTGCACGGTCCGTGCCGCGAAAAGCCGCGAGGGATCAGGGCAATAAGACATGCTGATACAGAGCGTTACGATGAGAATGCGGCACGGGCGGCGCTTAGCCGGTCCTGCCGATCGGGCAGGCACCCCCTTGAGCATCGATCACTGCGACAGGCAGGGGAGGTCATTTGCCGGCAGAGGGGTCTGTCTCGGCCGCATCCCACCCCTGCTCTCCGATCAGGGGGACGAACCGGCAGGGCAGGCTGGCCGTTTCGAGCAGATTTCCCTGGTGTTCCTGGTAGATGATCAGCCGCTGGTTTCGGCGGTCGCCGATGGGGGCGACGATCCGCCCGCCAGGGGCAAGTTGGCCCGCCAGGGCGTGAGGCAACGCCGGAGCGCCCGCCGTGATGATGATGCGATCGTAGGGCGCCTGGGGCGGAAAACCGAGCGTTCCATCCCCGACGACCACCTGCACGCGCTCTTCGTGGCCCAGCTCCCGGAGCGTGGCGGCGGCCCGAAGGGCAAGGGGTTCGTGGCGTTCGATGGTGACGACCTGGGCGCCCAGGGTTGCGAGCACGGCGGACTGGTATCCGCACCCGGTCCCGACCTCGAGAACCCGGTGCCCCGGCCGCACGTCCAGCTCAGTGGTCATCAGCGCGACGACGTAGGGTTGGCTGATGGTCTGTCCCAGGCCGATCGGGAGGGCGCGGTCGTCGTAGGCCATGGCCAGCTCGATGCCCTGCTCCTCGGGGATGAAGCGGTGCCTGGGGACGCGCGCCATGGCGTCGAGGACGCGCTCGTCGTCGATCCCCCGCGCGCGAAGCTGCTCCCGCGCCATTCGCCGGGCCAGTTGTCGCCAGGTCGGTTCGTCGGTCATGGGGGTCACAGGCGGCGTGGGGCCGATCGCGGTTGGGCGTGATCGGAGTGAGCATGGAGCATCGCCAGGAAAATCTCTATACTTATCGGGCGTCGCTGGCCGATCATCAATTTGTGCGCTGTGGAAAACAACGCCCATCTTGACAGGCAACCATGCGCCGAGCAAACTATCGGACTCAGGTCACAAGGAGGTGAACCTTGCATTCCCCTGATGGAGCGATCATGGACCCACACACCCCCGACGTTGCCCCCGCCGTCAACCCTTCCCCGGAAGCCCCTCCGCAAACCGCCCCCGAAGTCGCTACGGAAAGCGCGGCCGCCCGGCCCGATGTCGCGCCCACCCATCTCAGCCGCGAACAGATTCTCCGCGTGACCGCGGAGTGCCTGATCGAGAAGGGTTACGACGCGACGACGATCCGCCAGATCGCGTCGATGCTCCGCTGTGCAGTGGGTTCGATCTATCGCTACTTCCCGGACAAGCGGACCCTGCTCTCAGCCGTGACGCAGCAGATCCTCGATCCCGTGGCGGAGCTGGTGGCGCCCGAAGACGGTCAGACCCCGCGTGAGGGGGACTTCGCTCAGAGCGTGACGCTGTACATTCAGCGCGCCGCCGCGGCGCCGGAGGTCTACCGCCTGATGTTCTGGCTGGCGAGCGTGGGCCGCTGCAATACGACGGAGCAGCCGCTGCCGGACGTGATTGGGCGCATCCTCGCCGGGTGGGATCGGCTGCTCGGATGCAGCGAGCAGTCCCGGCGCTACTGGGCGCTGGTTCACGGGGGGCTGATGCTCGGGCTGGATGAGCAACGGGTGATCCCGTTCGTTAAGGCCGCCGTGGCGGCGGACAAGGGCCTCACCCGCGCTAACCCGACCGCCTCGCCGCAACCGGAACTGTCCGCCGACAGCCAGGCGTAAGTCGTTTCGGCGGCTTGGTTTCGGCGATTCGATGCGCGGCGTGCGGCGATTGACTCAGTCCGAGTACGCGTAATGGCCCATGCCCGCGTCGTGAGGCTCCACCCAGATGCTCGTCGGCTCCGTCGGGCAGGCGCGTTCGCACACCCCGCACCCGATGCACCCGGCCCGGACCTCCACCTGCCCGGCTTCCCCGATCCCGATGGCTGATTCCCCCAGCGGGCACGGATCGACGCAGAGTGTGCATTCTTCGCCCGTGGTCCGCAGGCAGGTGTCGTGGGCGACCGTGGCGAAGCCCATCATGATGTGGTCCGCGCGGCCGACGTTCTGAAGCGCCCCGCTGGGGCACCCCTTCATGCAAGCCAGGCTGTCGCACACCACGCAGGGGGCCGTGCGGGCGACGATGTGCGGAAGTCCGCCCGCCACCCCGGGCACGATGCGGATCGCATCGGCAGGGCAGGCGGTCACGCAGGCGCCCTGACGGGTGCAGATCGAGGCGAACTCGTACTCCGGCATCGCCCCGGGCGGGCGCAGGAACCGCTGGGGCAGAGGGCGGGGACCGGGAAGCTCGGCCGATAACCCCTCCTTCCGATCCTCCGCGATCGCCCCCTCGAAGCGTTCCTGCATCGCTTTTCCGGCTTCTTCAAGCTGTTCGATCCCGCGAAGGAGCATCCGCCGAAAAAAGTGGCGGCGGTTGACCGATGATTCGGATGGTGAGCGATCGTCTGACTTCATTACAATGCCGTTTCCTGAACCGCCCCGCGGCGTGGGCTGTATGATTGTAGCCCGTCACGCCACCGACGTGGCAGCTCGCGCCGATCGAACTTCCCGAAAGGATCTACCCCGATGAGTCGTCCCCAGCTTCCGAAGTGGCTCGCCGTGATGCTCCTGACGATCGCGCTGGGCGGGTGCAGCATCGACCGCCGCGTGTTCCACAGCTCCCCGGACCTGCCGCTCAACTACACCCTGCTGGATGTTTCCAGCGGGCAGACGATCTGGTCCATGGAAGTCCCCGTCCTGCACAAGCTGGTGGTGGACCTGGACCGCGATGACGAGGTCGAGATCGCCCGCGTGTCCGGCCGACCGGCCACGAGCATGCGGTGGTACCTGTACTCGGTTCGGCCCAGCCGAAAGATCGACGAGGGCAAGATCAAGCTCCAAGGCATGCCGATCGTGCAGAACATCAGCTACCGTCCCGGACCGGAGCTTCCCGCCGACTACATCGCGCCGGGAATGGAAGACGTCGGCGAAGGCCTCTTCGCCCCCGGCGCGGCCCCGGAAGGCATGACCCCGGCAGAGCACGCCGCACCCGGTCTGACCGACGACCTGCCCCCGCCCCCGGAAAGCGAGATGACCCCGGAATCCGAGATGCCCGCGATCGAAGCGGAACACGGCACTCCGCCCCCAGCCGACACCGCAGTGCCGGTCCCGTGAGGGTCTTGAGTCTGGGGTCCGGGGTCTTGAGTCCGTGATGCCGACACTTCAGTTCCAACCCGTGATGGTTTTGGTGCGATGCTCGCACTTGATTCTGGTGCTGGCCGCTGCTTCGGCGGTACAGGGCCAGATTCCCATCGAGGCGCTGACGCCGGTCGATCAGGCGATTGAGGATCTCGATCCCCTCTCCACCTCGCTTCGGGTGCGCGAGCAGGGGCTTTCGCTGCTGGGGCAGGATTCATCGCTGTTTGAGATCCCCTCGGACCTGCTCGACCAGGGCGCGGGCGCCGGGGCGACCGGGCGGCGGTATTACCGCGTCGGACAGGGCTATGTGGCGCGGGTCTCGCGGATCGATTACGCCATTCCCGTCGGCCGGCGGAGCTTCATCGTCAACCAGCAGCCAGTGGAGGATGGCGAGTTCATCGAGCTGGTCCCGCCGGACACCGTGTTCGAGTTGACGCCCATCCTGGCCGGTGAATACGAGCCGCTGCTTCAACCGCTCGAAGCACCCAACCCCGCGCGGGTGGAGGCGGTTTCGATCTACGACCTTCCGCTTCAGTTGGGCACGTGGCAACGTTCGCTGTCGCGCCCCGCGCGAGGCGGCCCAAGGTCGGCCGAAGGCGAGCGTGAACGCCCCGCGCGGACCTTCAACCTGACCTCGGTTCCCATGCAACCGGCCGGTCAGCCCCTGGGCGCGCCGCTGGATTACCGCGTGGACTTCCAGACCGGCCAGGGCTTCGCCCCGCAGACGGTGACGCCGGTGGACCTGCGACCGATGCTCAGGCGCAGGGAGGAATTGCGGCGGCGGGAAGAAGCGGCGGAGGAGAAGACGGAGAAGCCGCAAGAGTAGGGTGCGTCAAGCGAAGCGGACGCACCGTGGCCCGTCGTCCAATCACCGCGTCAACCGGAACACAATATCCGCCAACTCCGTCCCCTCCCCGCCGTCATCGGTCTGGTTCTGCCCGAAGCTGTAGATCACCAGCCCTTCGCCATCCCGTTTCATTTGGAGCGGCTGGTTGTGGTTGAAAACATCCAGGGGAAGTTCGGTGAGGTATTGGCCGACCAGGGCGTCGAGCGTGTCCGGCCAGCGGGCGTGGTCGAGTTTGTAGCGGTAGGCGGCGAGGGCGGCGGCTGCGGTGCGGAGGCGCATGAGGTGGAGATGCTCGGACCTTCCGGGTCTGCCCAGGCCCGTGAGGAGCATTCTGGTGGTTAGGGCGTAATTGGGCACTGTCTTGAGGAACTCACTCGCATCGGGCCAGTCGTCCCCGCTTCGGGCCGCGTCGATGTTGATCTCAAACCACCTCAACGCGTGAAGCAGATCCAGATGGTGGAGCCCCAACATTGGCCACAGGCGTGCCTTGAGTTTCACTCCCCACCCATTCGATTCGGGAGAATGTTCGATGAGTGCCGCTGCGTAATTGGACTGTACGTCCAGGTAGTAACACCTCTCCCCCGCGACCGCCCACGCCACGTCCTGACGATCCATCGCCCGCTCGAACTCGCGCTGCAACATCGCCGCTGTTTCCGTTGAAAGCAAACTGCGACTCGTAACCTGTTCCACCGCATCGACGGCGAGGAGATTGATGCTGATGGAAACAATTCGCGTAATCAAGACCGATTGCGGCCGCAGTGACCTTCCCAGCCGCAGGATCGCGACGAGGCTCCGGGCCGCCTCGTCACCATCCCCACGATCCGCCAGCATCCGCGCATGAACGTGAAGCAGGCGCGCCGCTCGGCGAAGGTTCGTATAGACATCCAAGAGTTCCTGATCGAACTCGGTGCTGACTTTCTGGGGGAACTTGCACGCCTCGATCTCCGCCGCCTGTTTCAGATACTCAATCGCACGGTTGCTCGCTGCGAGATACGCCTCGCTGGCCGCGCGCTGATTCTCCGGTAGAGCTTCCCCCGGCTCCGGATAGTCCGCGCCAAGTCCCGGCACGTCCGCTTCAAGTTCCGTGTCATGGCGGACCATCGCCTCAAACGCCCTCAGATAAACCTCCGCCGCGTTTCCCTCCGCCAGGCCCGGCGGCTCCCAGGCGTTGAGTTCTTCGAGTGAGGCCGGATACCCCTCGGCCCGGATGCGCTCAAGCTCGGCCTCGATCCTGCTCGTGATGCTGATCCTCCACGCGATGTAACCGCCCACCAGCACCGCCATGAGCGTGAGCGCCACATAACGCTTGCGGAAGCGGAATCGCGCGGCGGGTGAAGGAGTGGAGGGGGTGGTCATGATGTGGTTCCGGTAGGTCCGGCTGTGCCGGACGACTGTGCCGCCGATGGCGCAATAATGTCAGGCCAAGGCCTGACCTACCTCGCCGCTGATGTCGTGATCGTGTCAGGCCGAGGCCTGACCTGCTCGCATTCAAGAGACTCGACCATCCTGCCGGGCAACGTGCCCGACCTAAGTATAGGTACCCCTCACACACGCCTCACCAACACCTCGCTGGCCCTGCCCGCGGCCAGCGTCCTGGCCGCGCTGCCGTCACGCACGGCGATTTCGAGGTGATCGGAGCTTCCGAAGAACGCCAGCAACTGCCCGATCGCCGCGTCGCAGAAGGCCCGGCGGATGCCGGGAATTTGGGTGTTGTGGACCATTACTCGCATGTCGCGGTCCGAAGCGCCGTTGCGCCAGGCATCGTAGGTGTCGCGGTCGAGGTTCGTGATGAGGTTGCCGAAGCGGTCGGCCTGCATCACCTGCGCGGTGATGATCTTGCCTTCGATGCGCGGCTGGGGCAGTTCAGCCAGGACGATCCGCTCGACCGGTTCGCCGAGTTCCTCGAATCGCACGTCGCTTGCCAGGTGCGCCGCCGCGGGGGCGAAGATGTCCCTGCCGTGGAAGGTTCCCGACACCTTCTCACGGTGATACTTCGGGTTGTTCAGGTTCACCGCGCGCAGCATCCTGCGCTGGCGCAGGGCGAGAGTGAACAGCCCGTTGTCCGGCCCGATGAAGAAGCAATCTTCGGCCTCCACGGCGATGGGGGCGCGCTGGCTCCCGACGCCCGGATCGACCACGGCCAGGTGGACCGTTCCGGGGGGAAACGCCCCGATGGCCGAGGCCAGCACCACGCCGCCGATCACGATGTCCTGAGGCGGGATTTCGTGGGATACATCGACGAGCTGCGCCTGGGGCGCGATCGAGTAGATCACCGCTTTCATCTGCGCGACATAGGAATCGCTCAGGCCGAAATCCGTGGTCAGGGAAATGAGCATGGCGATAGGATAACGTGCCCGAAGCGGGTGACCTACCACCGCGGCCGGTGTTCCGCCGTTTCGCTAAAGCGCCTACCGCCGCCGAAGCTCAGGACGAGGCGTCGCCCCCCTCCGGTGACGTTCCCCCGCCGCCGAGCGCCGCATCGCACGCGCGCCGCGCCCCCGGACCCAGTGTGATCGCGTTCTTGCCGAGCTGCTTCGACTGGATCGCCATCTGGTCGGCCTTGTCGAGCAGTTCTTCCGGTGTGCGGCCATCCCAGGGGAAGCCCGCCAAGCCGCCGGAGATAGTCAGCGTGTCCCTTACCTCCCCCAGCAGCTTCGGGAAGCGGTGGGAGCAGATCGCTTTCTGGAAGCGCTCGGCGATCTTGAGGACATCGGCGGGGTGGTGGCTGTTGGGCTGGCGCGGTTGCCCTGCATCCCAGAAAATGACGGCGAACTCGTCCCCGCCGATGCGGGCGACGATGTCGTGCTCGCGCACGACCGACTGCATCAGCCGCGCCGCCTCGCGGAGGATGTCATCGCCCGCGGCGTGGCCGTAGCGGTCGTTGTAGATTTTGAAGTCGTCGATATCAAAGACCAGCAGCGTGACGGAGAAGCGATCTTTCGTTGCGCGACGTACGATGGAATCGAGCGCGCGGTTGAAGTATCGGCGGTTCCACAGGCCGGTCAGCTCATCCTTGAACGCCATCTCCGTGAGCAGCCGCAGGCGGCGCTCAAGCGCCAGCCAGCGGGCCAGCCAGTTCGCGGCGCGCTCGAGGGATTGCGGATCGACATCGCCCGGTGCGTGCAGGTGGCCGTAGAGGATGTCTTCATACGCCGCCGGCGCGGCGCGGCGGTCCG
>JBGTFI010000286.1:0-2051 GCA_041747335.1 Phycisphaeraceae bacterium
GACGCCCACGGCGACGAGGCCGAGCACGGCGAGCACGGCGAGTATCATGAGGCCCACGCCGATCCCAACTTCGTCCCCGGCGAAGGACAGGCGGACTGGTACCGCCCGGTGGTGTTGGCCGCGGTCGGGCTGTTTGTGGCGGCGGTGCTGATCGGGCTGCCGGTCTCCCGCCTTCGCCGCGAGGCTCCGGCAGAACCGTCCCCCAGCCACGACGCCCACGGTCACCACTGAGGAGGCGGGTGGGGGGGGGTAGGGTCCGCTATTGCGGACCAAACCGAACCGCGGTCGGACTTCGTCGGACATCAGTGCGAACCGTCCACCCCCGGTGGTCCGCAATAGCGGACCCTACGTTACCGCCGCGGGGCGTAGTGCCCGGCCTGTGCCGTGGCTTACCTCTTCCCATCCCCGCCCCGGACTGATAAGATATGGGAGTCTCTATATCCCCCAAAGGAGACCCCATCATGTCATGTTCCCCAACCAAAGCTGCCACAAGGACTTACGTTGCCATTCTGGCACTGCTCCTCTTCCTGCCGGCGTGTTCCGGGCGGACGTCGGAGCGCACCGCCGACGCCCCGGCCGCGCCGCTCACTCCCGTCTCCGCCCCCGCCGACCATGATGCTCGGATGGCCTGGTGGCGCGAGGCGCGACTGGGCATGTTCATCCACTGGGGGCTTTATTCCATTCCCGCCGGCCGGTGGGGCGACCAGACGAACCACGCCGAGTGGATTCTCGACACCGCCCACATCCCGGTCGAGCGATACGAACAGCTCGCCGGCGACTTCAACCCCGTCAAGTTCGATGCCGATGCCTGGGTGCGCATGGCCAAAGACGCGGGGATGAAGTACATCGTCATCACCTCCAAGCATCACGATGGGTTTTGCCTCTTCGACTCGAAGCACACCGACTACGATGTGATGTCCACGCCCTTTCAGCGCGACATCCTCAAGGAACTGGCCGAGGCGTGCGAGCGGCACGGGCTGGTCATGTGCTGGTATCACTCGATCATGGACTGGCACCATCCCGACTATCTGCCCCGCCGCGGGTGGGAGACGCGCTCGGCCCAGGGCGCGGACTTTGACCGCTACGTCCGTTACATGAAAGCCCAGCTCGCCGAACTGGTGGGGAACTACGGCCATATCGGCGTGCTGTGGTTCGACGGCGAATGGGAGAACACCTGGACGCACGAGCGCGGCGTCGATCTTTACCGCTACGTCCGCTCGCTTCAGCCGGACATCATCATCAACAACCGCGTGGACAAGGGCCGCCAGGGCATGGGCGGGCTGACGCGCGAGGGAACGTTCGTGGGCGACTTCGGCACGCCCGAGCAGGAAATCCCCCCCTCCGGCCTGCCGGGGGTGGATTGGGAAACCTGCATGACCATGAACGACCACTGGGGATTCAACGCCTACGACCAGAACTGGAAATCGTCCACCGATCTCATCCGCAAACTCTGCGACATCGCCTCCAAGGGCGGCAACTTCCTGCTCAACGTCGGCCCCAAGGCTGACGGCACGTTCCCCCCGGAGAGCGTCGACCGGCTGGCGGACATCGGCAGGTGGATGCGCCGCCACGGGGAGAGCATCTACGGCACTGCGGCCAGCCCGTTTGTCGATCCCCTGGCGTGGGGGCGATGCACCACCAAAGCGCTCGACGGCGACCGAACGAGGCTTTACCTGCACGTCTTCGACTGGCCGATGGATGGCAAGCTCAAGCTCGAGGGCGTGCGCAACAAGGCGACACGCGCGGTGCTGCTCTCGCAGGATGGGCATCCGGCGGTACGCTTCACGCAATCGGGCAGGACGATCACCTTCGATGTCCCCATGCAGGCGCCCGATCCCTTCGCTTCCGTGATCGCGGTTGACTTCGAGGGCGCGATCGACGTGATGCGGCCGCTGACGGTCACGATCGCACCCCTCGCGGGCGGGGCGGCCGTCACCATCGCCGGCGCGCCGCGCGGCAGCGAAATTCGCTACACCCTCGACGGCGGAGAACCGACGCCCGATACCAACCTCTACCGAGGCCCGTTCACCCTCACCCGCACCGCGACGGTC